>NZ_JCAXEL010000010.1:0-211721 GCF_059759055.1 Paenibacillus sp. GQ49 | reverse complement strand
AAAAAAGAATTATTAATTAATGATGAAAAACGACATTACACTAAACGTGGATATAAGTAAGGAGACCGTTTTGTAGCTTGGCCTACAGAGCGGTCTTCTTTGACATGAAGGATCAATCTCGTGTGCCTAGAAATTGGATTAGCAGTTCCAGATAGTGTAATCTGAAGGTTAGGTGCAGATCGATAAAATACCATTTGAACGAGAAGGGAATGGGATGATTTAATGACTCAAAAAATCTATTATGACTCTGCTTATACAAGAGAGTGGCATACAACAATTACAGGCAAAGTGGACAAGGAAGATGGTGTATATGTCACGCTGGCGGAGACTGCTTTTTACCCGCATGGAGGCGGACAACCTTGTGATCTGGGGCAAATTGGTGGCATCACTGTTTTGGATGTGAACATCGAAGATGGTGAAGTATGGCATAAGCTGGAACGCGCCCCTGAACAGAACGAGGTACAATGTGAGATTGATTGGGAGCGAAGATTCGATCATATGCAGCAGCATACGGGACAGCATCTGTTATCGGCAATCACGCTAAAGCTTACTGAAGCGATGACGCTCAGTTTCCATCTTGGAACGGAGTATGACACGATTGATGTGGCTGCGGCTGAACTGGGAGCGAATCAATTAACCGCCATTGAACAAGAAGTGAATCGTCAGATCTATCGTAACGCTCGCATCAACACGTCCTGGGTTACAGCAGAAGAGGCTGCACAATTACCACTGGTGAAGCAGCCTACGGTAACGGAGGACATTCGCATCGTTGAGATCGAGGGTGTGGAGTATAACGCCTGCGGCGGAACCCATGTGTCGGCGACAGGTGAGATCGGCATCGTCAAACTGTTGAAAACTGAAAAAGTGAAGGGCGGCACCCGCATTTATTTCAAATGTGGAACAAGAGCCCTGAGTGAATTTACAGCTACACAAAACGTGCTCAATAGCATCATGGTTAAATTAAAGACCAGCAAGGACGAATTATTGGAACGTATTGAGAAAATGGAACTGGAGCAAAAACAGCTACAAACCGAGCTGAATGCAGTGAAAACAACCAATGATGCCTATTATGCGGAGGAACTTCTGGCCGCTCGGCAAGGGCTGGTAATTGCTCAGGTCTTTGAAGACAAATCGCTCAAGGATATGCAGAGTCTTGCTACCAAGCTGACGGCAGACCATGAGGGGCTTGTACTCTTTGCCAGTATCTCAGAGGCCAAAGTAGTTCTGGCACAGAACGGCCAGCCGCCTGAATGGGCTTGTGGACCTTTCTTCAAAGGTAATCTTGGAGCATACCAGGGTAAAGGTGGAGGCAGTGAAAAGATGGCTCAAGCAGGCTTTGCCAGCAGTGAAGATGCGCTCGCCTTTTATGAATTCACCAAGGACCAATTGGGACATCACTGATTCGCATTTTCCTTTATGAGACACGCAGGTATTGAAATATGAGTAAGGGACAAGCACGTCACATTGTGGCGTGTTTTCCATTGCCAATAGTTGAAGGAGGTTGGAATATGACAGAACGAATTCCGTGTATACGGGAAGGGTGTACAAATACCATTTTACCAGCAACAGCGGCGAAAACGGGTGGTTATTGCATGCCTTGCAAACAGGAGATGGAACGCGAGGAGCGCCAGAGATACATTGAAGCAAATCGACGTGATGTGAACTTGTATGCAGGTATCACAGACCCGGTCGAAATTTTGAAAATCATGCACAAACCTCAGGTTCGCGATCCACTAATTCGTTATACACCCTATGAACAATCCGAGGAACAGGTATATCTATCTTTGTCTGTAGAGCAACAAGATCAGATGAAGGATTATGCGATGCAACGGATTCGTACAGGTGATGAAAATACGGGCAAAGACATTCTGGTATATCTGGTCTGCTACCATGATATATCGTTGACTGCCGAAATTCCTGAGCTGCTGGAACAGGAGATCTATTATCCTGCCATTTTGTATAAAAGTGCCTCGGGTGAAGTTCGTGGTCGTCTCTTGCAGCAGGTGAACACCGATGATGAGAATCGGAACCACATATTGCTTATGCTGGCCCATATCGGAGATGACGTTGTTGTGCAGCAGTTCCGGCAGTGGAGACAATCTCCTCCATCTTGGGCGAGCGAATTGTACGTGGCACCTGAGCATTACACCACTGAAGCTGGTTGGGAGCTTACAAAAGACGGGCAGCGCAGGGAATTATTCATCACCCCAAGTTATTCACTCTATAAAGTAAAAGAATATGAAGGACCTAACGTGGAGTTAACCGGAGATTCACTCTCGATGTTGAACCCTAGCAACAATGGCTGTCCATGGTGTGGCAATGCGTTAACCATCTTAATTAGTCTGGATGTTAAACATCCCGCTCTGAAGGACGTGTCTTGGCATGCCCAGCAACTTCAGATACAAACTTGCATGATATGCAGCAGTTACGGTGTGGTTTACATGGAGCTGGACGCGGCAGGGGAACCGTTATGGAGTTCACATAATGTCATGCCTATGGGAATGGACGAGATTGACCTGGACGACTATGGTAAACTTGCAGCGGATGTTGGCCGGCAGTTTCGGATTGCGAATGCATCGCGTCATGCATTCCATGCCAGTGAGTGGGCGATGGAGCCATCGCTATCTCAGGTCGGCGGCCATCCGGGATGGGTTCAAGATGCGGAGTACCCAACATGTCCACGCTGTTCCACGAGAATGAAGGCTGTCGCACAACTGGATTGGGGCGAGGTTGAGGAATATGGTGAGGGTATGTATTACATGTTCATATGTGAGCCTTGCCAGATGACCGCCGTATCGTACCAGCAATCTTGATGGTGGAAGCAATGAGGCATCCCGTAAGTTCTTGAACTTCATGGGATGCCTTTTTAATATACGTCAGATTTTCCTACAATTCTGCAGATGCCTGCTTCAGCAATCCCGCCAACCATTCATAGTCCGGCGTATCTTTTTCCTTGAGTTTGATCGTTTTGCGTTCTTCCGGGCCTTCAAATATCCCATCGGGGAGATCGAGTCCGGTTGCATGGAAGATGGTGAAAGACATGGCTTGTTTGGATGGCGAGATGACCGCAGCATACTTTCCGTTTTTTAAAAAATGAGGTTTCTTGTATTGCACGCGTTCTTCTACATCAGGGATGGTATCATGCACCAACTGGCGCAATTGTTCAGCGACTTGTATTTGCCAGGGGATCTGAATCTGTTCAATAAACGCAGTAACTTCTGCAGTCTTGGTCATGCTTGTTCACCCTCCGTATGGATCTGATTGTGTGTTTCCCATTCTGGTCTTAGGATTCCCATCATCAAGCGGTCATAACGCTTACCATCACGATATACAGCTGAGCGTGCTCGACCTTCCAACTGAAAACCAACCTTCTCATAGGAACGGATTGCTTTGGCATTGTAGGCGATGACATCAAGGCCAACTCGGTCCAGATTCATCTCATGGAACGCATATCGTAAAATAAGATTCAACGCTTCCGTGCCATATCCCTTGTTGCGATGTTTGGCAAGTCCGATGCCAATGGCAAGCTGTCCGCAGCGGTTGTTCCATTCAATGCTATGAATGACGACAAAACCAATCAGCATATCCTCTTCATGCGTGCGTAGTCTGAAGTAAACTTCCTTGTTTTTCGTTTCACCCTCATCTTCCAACTGTTTCTCTGAATAGGGAATGGCCAGATCAGTATCCACATTCCGAAGGTACTCGGGGTCTTCGTTCCATTGCAGCATGGTCTGCACGTCTTCAGCACGTGGGGGAGTCATCTTTAATCGTGTGCTATAAAACAGGTTATCCGTTGTTAGTGTCATAGGGTTCTCCTTTAAAATAAGTTAAGCTTGCTTCACCTTAGTTCCACGTTTAACTCTATGTATATTTTGCAATAGACCTCGCCCCTTTGGCATCTGATAGCCTCATCATACTGGAAATTATAGGTGAATCACAATAGCGTATTTCAGTGGATATAAGTAGCCTCTTGTCATAAAACCTAACACGGTAGTAAGATGAAAGGATTGATATATATTCAGTGATAAGTACACTAAAAATGACGGCAGGAGTGGTACGTTTTGCAGATCAAAGTGGATGATTTGAGTGGAGTCCAAGTTAAGGCTTTAATTGCGGAGCACTTGCAAGGGATGGCGGCAGATTCGCCTCCAGAGAGTATTCATGCGTTGAATCTGGATGGACTCAAGAAGCCCGAGATTACTTTCTGGTGTGCTTGGGAAGGGGATGACTTGCTCGGTTGCGGGGCCATCAAAGAACTTGATCCAGAGCATGCAGAGTTGAAATCGATGCGTACCGCTTCGGCTCATCTGAGAAAAGGCGTAGCGAGAAAAATTTTGGCTCATATTATGAAGGTTGCCACAGACCGTGGTTATAAGCGAATCAGTCTGGAGACGGGCTCAATGGATTCGTTTATCCCGGCACGGAAGTTGTACGAAGACTTCGGATTCGAATATTGCGAACCATTTGCAGATTATATATTGGACCCGAACAGCACGTTTATGACGAAAAAAATCTAAAGTGATCTACATGAGAAACCGGATTTCTGTTTTATACAGGATGCTGGTTTTTTTATTTTGCAACATATCGTACATTTTAAAAGTTGGAAAAAGAGTAGAATAAACTCAATAATACAGTAATAAAGCAACTCGGCTTTGTTACGAAGAATGCGGAGGGAGTCGTGCATGGTTTACTGGTGGTTTGATCATATGAATCCGCTGTTTGCTGTCTTGGTGTTATGTCCCATCATTGCTGTAGTGCTTGGAGTGTGCAGTTTTTTTGCCAAATGGTTTAGACTTTGGGGAGCGATGATAATCTCTTTTATGCTGCCTTTATTGTATATCGCGAGTGATCTGTCCACATGGAGAGGCAACCTGGACGCTTGGTTCATCTATGGGGCAGGGTACATTTTGCTAACCTGGATTGTACACAGATTGCTTCGTGCCATTGTGGGGTATAAAACATAGGTTATGTCCATATATGCTTGGGATGAATTGGCCATAAGGAACTTCTGGGCTGATTGATGGACAATAGGGTATACTGGACATTATGTCTATGAAACAAGACAGCATTACAGACGTTTTTTACATCAGGAGGACTTGAATTGGCTCAGACAGAAGGAACACTACAGAAGAAGCTTAAACCAAGACACATCAGTTTTATGGCTATGGGTGGTGTCATTGGAACAGGGATTTTCAAAGGCAGCGCAGAGACGATTGGACTCGCAGGTCCGGGCGTGATCGTCACGTACATTTTTGCCGGATTATTGCTGCTGGTTGTTATGGCCGCGATGGCGGAGATGGCTACGGTGTACAAGAACAAAAATATGAAAGACTTCGTACAAGAAGCATTCGGTAGCAGAGTGTCATTTGTTATGGGATGGATGTACTGCTTTCTATGGTTATCGGTGTGTGTCATTGAGGTGATTGCCGCCGGGAGCTTTTTGCAGTATTGGTTCAGTGAAGTACCGCTGTGGATGCTGAGTCTGGCTTGTGCAGCGTTCATTATACTGGTTAATCTGCTCAGTGTGGGTGTGTTCGGGGAATTTGAATTTTGGCTGGCCGGGATCAAAATCGCCATGATCATTATTTTTATTTTTCTGGGTGCAGGGTTGATCTTTGGCATTATTCCAAGTGATAACACCCCTTATCTGCAAAATTACACGCAAGCAGGCGGGTTCTTCCCGAACGGATGGTCATCGATCTTCTCGGCACTGCTTGTGGTCATGTTCTCTTATGGGGGATCGGAGCTGATTGGTCTGACCCTGACCGAGACGGAAAATGCAGAAAAAGTGATGCCCAAAATCGTGGGCAATTTCATGCTCAGAATTATTCTGTTTTTCACCTTGCCAATTCTCATCATCTGTGGTCTCATCCCATGGAATGAGATTGGGCCGGAGAGCAGTCCGTTTGTACAGGTGCTCGCCTCAACGGGACTACCAGGGGCTGCACACATTATGAACTTTATTTTGGTGACAGCAGTTCTGTCTGCAGCGAATTCGGGCATCTACGGTGCCTCCCGGATGATGCACTCCATGGCTGTGGGCGGTGAAGCGCCGAAGGCATTGTCACAGACGAATCGCAACGGTAGTCCGGTTAACACATTGTTGGTCTGCGCAGTAGTCTTGCTCGCAGGTTCCATGCTTGGCCTGTTCGCGCAGGATCAACTATTCCGTGTCTTGCTTGCGGTTCCGGGGTTTGTGGTGATGCTCGTATGGATCTGTATTGCCTCATCACAGCTCAAGCTGCGGAAGAGATATCCCGTACAACCGTCGTTCAAAGTATGGGGATTCCCTTATGTGACCGGATTCGTGGTGCTCTGTATGAGTGTGATTGCGGTAATGTTTGTGTTTGATGAAGGTAATCGGTTCAGCATTAGCATCTGTCTTGCCGTGCTCGCGTTGTTGATTATCTGGTCCCTGATTCGATTCAGGAAGACGAATGGACGAACAGTGTAGTATTTGTAATATATAAATGTGAGATAATACGTAACAAAGAACATCCCGGCGTTGGTATTCGAGCCGGGATGTTCTTTGTGTTAATAATCTTTTGGTATTTTCATTTTATTGTCCTACATACTTATCCATAAAGCGATCTACTCTTTGGAAATAATCAGTTGGATAATGATTAATCGCATCAATGTGTTCCGTATTTTGAGGATACCATACTTCTGCATTGGGATTATTTTTTAAGGACTCATAGATCTTTTCTGTATTTTTATAACTTATTTGCTGATCCCCGGTACCGTGAATGAGCATAACGGGCTTGTCTTGCATCTTTTTAACCGCGTCCATAGGTGATACGGAATCAAGATCAACGTTAAAGACCCAATCCGCCATCCATGTCGATGTATAACTGAAAGGGAATGCAGGTAAACCTGAGAAGAATGGCAGGCCCTCTCTCAGAAATAAACCGGCATTACGAAATGGACTATCTGCAATTACAGCCTGGATATCATCACTTTCACTTGTGGCCAGTAGAGAAGTAGCAGCCCCCATAGAGAAGCCGATAACTCCAATATGGTCTCCCGCACGATCTCTGGATTTTAGATAGTCTACAGCCCCAAGTAAATCGTATTTCTCATGTAGACCCAGCGTAATCAAATCTCCATCGGACTTACCCTGTGAGCTGAGATCAAAGGCCAGTACGTTATATCCCTTTGGGACGAAATGCTCTACCAACTTGGGAGTACGCCCTTTGACTAAACGATTACTCGTATACCCATGTACGATAATAATTGTTTTGTTACTTGCTGTGCCTGAAGATATACTCGCTGGAAAGAAAGTTCCACGAATCGTATTATCATTTTTCAAACTCTTGAATTCGACTTCTTCGTAAGGTGTTTTCTCCATATTCAACTCGTAGCTGACATTGGTATCTCGTGGATGGTGTAATAACGTGTCTACTACTTTATAGGATACAAAGAATACAAGAGCCACAATAAGCACAAGTGCAATCCCCAGGCCCCATAACAGTTTCTTGTGTTTCTCCATACGACCTTTAAATGTCAGAACGGGTGGTAAAGATGGTTGACTCATTCAGATTCCTCCAGTGTTTCAGCATGTTGTATTGGTGCAAACAGATAAAAGGCATGTCCCTTCAGATTCTCCCACTCAGGATGATGCAGAATGTCTTCCCCGAGAGTCAAGGCTACTCCATTCAAAAAAGAGATATAGCTCCGAGAGATCATTGCTGGAGAGAAACTTTTGTTGAACTCCCCCATGGATTGCCCCTTTGCATAGACAGCTTCAATCGTATCGGTCATTATTTTTATGCTTTCAAGGACCTTCTGTGTAAGTTCGGGGAATCTGGTTCGTTGCCCCAAGACAGATTGAGCGAGTCGCAACTCATTGGTATAGAAGTAAATATGACTGAATTGTTCTTCTACCATGTTTTTAATCAACGTACCTGGTGTTCCTTTTTGTTGTAGAGAAGCAAGTGATTTCTTCTGAATATCATCAAGCGGTTCAAGTACAGCGGCATGGAACAGAGCTTCTTTGCTTGGGAAGTATTGAAAGATGGTTCCGGAAGTTACTCCTGCAGTTTTTGCGATAATAGCCGTTGTGGTATTGGAATATCCACTTTCGGCAAAAAGGATCACGGCTTCTTTTAGGATTCGTTTACGCCGCTCGAGTCTCTTTTCCTCATTAATCGGTCTGGCCAAATGAATTCTCCTTTCATCATTTCAATTTAATTAATTAACTGATCAATTAATTAATAATATATCTGAATTAATTCTTTATGGCAATAGTAAGTTATTCATTCAGTTGCACTAATCTTTGAACATACTCTGATGCTTGCATTGGAGTTTTTTTATTGCATCCAACAAAGTTACCACAGTCATGATAGCGTTTTTATGTAAACCCAATATTTTCTTGCCTAATTCGACATATTCGTTTACTATTTTCCCATACATAGTGCTTCAAGCATGCGTTTTTTGGGTAGCGCCTAGTCAAAAAGGCTTGGGTTCACGGGAGAGGAAGAGGAGCGGATGATTGGTTTTTTTAGAAAACGTTTGGTTGTGCGCATTGTTGCAGTAGTCACACTGGTCATTACGATTATAGCCGTGGGAAGCATGCTGTTACAGGTGGCCAATATGAAACTAGCTGCGCAGGAGGCCATTTCGAGTTACAACATCCAGATTGCTCAGAGTTATGTGAATCAGCTGGATACGGCATCTTATGCTGAGTTTGCCAAGGACCCCAAGGAGAATGACGAATTCTTGAAGATTCGTGATGAACTGGATGACTTTCGCGTAAGCATTGGTGCAATGTATGTGTATTTCGTCAAAATAGATGATAAAGGTACGCCACTTATTATGGTGGATGGTATGAAGGATGCAGATAAAGCCTCACCGATTAATGAAGTTACGGATGTCCCTCAGGAAGCTGTGCAGAAGCTGTTGCAGGGGCAAACAGCCAGTTCTTCAATTATTAATAATGAGGAGTACGGCGACTATATTTCCTCTTACGCTCCCATGCTGGATAGTAACGGTGCTGTAACAGGTGTAATTGGTATCGATACGGCGGTATCGGTAATCGGAAGCATTGAGTCAGATATAATGAAATCGAGTATTCCCTTCTATGCCTTATTGCTACTGATTACACTTATAGGCATTGCTGTTGTCACGTGGTTTATCGTAAGAGGACTGCGACCACTTCAACCGCTGAAGGCGAGTGTGGAAAAAATGGCACAGGGTGAGCTTGCAGAAGCGAATCAAATTTTGACGTCGTATCATTTGCGCAGCCAAGATGAGATTGGAACAACATATCAAGCGATGATACATATGTCCGGGAACTTGAATAAAATTGTGAGTAACATGGTTGAAGGTGTAGCAGTAACCACAGATATTTTATCG
The DNA here is from genome assembly GCF_059759055.1 of Paenibacillus sp. GQ49. Classification (NCBI taxonomy): domain Bacteria; kingdom Bacillati; phylum Bacillota; class Bacilli; order Caryophanales; family Paenibacillaceae; genus Paenibacillus; species Paenibacillus sp. GQ49. The sequence continues at coordinate 202,367 of NZ_JCAXEL010000010.1, read as the reverse complement.
GAATCAACGAAGGAATTTAATCGCAGTACCGAAGAGATGCTTGAGATGGGCAAGACGGTTGATCAATCTGTCGAACAGATTAGGCAGGGTGCACATACGCAGAAGCAGGGTGCAAGCGATAGCGCGCACGCGATGGAAGAGATTGCAAAAGGCATAACGGATATTTCCGAATCCTCGATGATTGTATCGGATGCAGCAACAAGTGCGCTTTCTACGGCGGAGTGCGGTAAACAGAGCATGACACTGATGAAAACACAGATGGAGAGCATCTCAAATGTCTCAAGTGAAGTTGTAGCGATGGTTCAGGTGCTGAACAATTACTCCCAGGAAATTGGTGGTGCCCTGCATACGGTTCGTGATTTTGCGAGTCAGACGAAGCTGCTTGCGCTTAATGCATCCATAGAGGCAGCACATGCAGGAGAACATGGGAAAGGTTTTGCGGTTGTGGCGGATGAAGTTCGGAAGCTTGCTGAGGCCTCAAGCACATCCATGGAACGGATCTCCGACTTGTTGCTTCGCATTCAACAAGAATCACAACAGATTGGCTCACAGATGGGGCTTACCGCACAGGAGATTGGACAAGGGGTTACAATTACCGCAGAAGCGGAGCAAGCTTTCGCTCATGTAGTTGATGCGTTCCAACTGGTGACCCGTCGCATTCAGGAGGTCTCCGCTGCGGCAGAGGAAATCTCGGCGGGATCGGAAGAGGCTGCAGCCTCCGTCAATACGATCTCGCAGATCTCAGCCGGGGTGTCGGATCATTCGGATGAAATCTATCGCTTGATGCGTGAACAGTCGGCCATGTTCAACAGGGTGGCGCAGACCTCCACAATGCTGGAGCAGCAGACGAACGAGATGAGTGAAGCCGTACGTAAAGTGAAAGTATAGTTTGAGTTAGATGTAGTAAAAGTAACGCAAGAGATAGTCAGAAAAGTGTTCCGCTCTTGGAGAAGTTGGTGTTCATCCCAAACTTCCTTCAAAGGGTGGAGCACTTTTTTAAATTTAAACTTTTAAATGATCTAGCTCTATCGCCTGTCTGAAGCGTTGGGCGAATCGTTCTGCGGCTACGGCGCACTCCTTGGATTCTGTCTGCACAAAGCCAATTTGCATTTTCGGTTGATCGATTCCAGCGATCTCAACCATCTTCACCAGACCTTCTTTCCATAATGGATTTTGGTGAAAGGAAAAGTCGTGACCAATCGTAGCGGCAATATCGTTTCTTAATACCATATTGATCGCTTCTGAATTATTTGTTTTGAACAGAATGGACAGAGGTCCATGATCATAGGTGAATTCCTTGATGAAGTCTTCGATGAAACCATCTCGATAGAGTGCCAGTTTGTGTTCTTTTAATTGATCCGGTGATACGCGGTTGTGCTTGGCAAGTTCAGACAGGTGATGAGTACCAACTACCAGCTTGCCCGAGTACATGGGACTGAAATGAAGTCCATCGAATTCCCGCAATTGTTTGGCGTAGATCGCGATAAAGCCCAGATGGGTTTTGTTATTGCGAATATCCTCGATAATTTCCATGGACCCTTTCTCTTCAATGGAGATGTTAAGTTGCGGGTGCTCACGCTTCATATCTGCAGCAGACTGGACAAGATAGGGCATGACACTTGGAAAAGTAGCCACATGAAGCTCTCCGCTAAGAGAGGAGGCTTCGGCGTTCAGCGATTTCAATTCATCAATCCGCTGTAAAATGTCCAGTGCCTTGGCAATGAATTGTTTGCCTTCGGGAGTGGGATGAGTTCCCTGCCGTGAGCGTTCGAACAGGAGGATACCCAATTCTTTCTCCAGACGATGAACCGATTGGCTGATCGCCGATTGTGTGACATGCAGATGCTCCGAGGCGGCGGAGAATGATTGCGTCTTTGCAATTTCAACGACATATTCGAGCTGTTCCAGATTCATGATTTCATCTCCGTTTAGCATTAATACAACTAATGTTAACATTAGTATCTATAAATATGAATAATACATGAACAGCGATATAATATATAGACAATCATACAAAGGGGATGAACTTCATGAAAGCAGCAGTATGGTATGCCCATAAAGACGTGCGTGTGGAAGAGCGGGAGGTTCCGGTTGCTCAAGCGGGTCAAGTCAAAATCAAAGTGGAATATGCAGGGATCTGCGGCAGTGACTTGCATGCCTATCATCATGGTGTAGGAATTCAAGAAGGCGAGAATCATCCGCTCTCAGGACAGAAAGCACCGTTGACATTGGGTCATGAATTTGCAGGAACTGTAAGTGAATTGGGGAGTAATGTAAGCGGTATCAGTGTAGGGGATCGAGTTGTGGTAGAGCCGTTGTACCATTGTGGGAAATGTGAGTACTGTATCCAGGGTCGCTATAACCAATGTACTCAATTTGGATTCGTTGGACTGAATGGTGATGGTGGTTTTGCAGAGCATGTTGTTGTTGAAGCATACATGGTTCATCCCATCCCGGATAACGTAACTTTCGAAGAAGGTGCGCTTGTAGAGCCTACAGCCGTAGCCTTTCACGCGGTTCGTCACAGCAAGCTGAAAGTGGGGAACAAAGTAGCCGTATATGGAGCAGGTCCAATTGGATTATTGACCATTCTGTCTGCCAAAGCAGCAGGAGCCTCTGAAATCTATGCAGTCGATGTATTTGAGGAACGTCTGGACCTGGCAGCCAAACTGGGAGCCATTCCGGTGAACAGTGCCAAAGTCAATGCAACAGAGGTGATCTTGCAACAATCGGGCGGTATTGATGTGGCTTATGAAGCAGCAGGTGTACAACCAACGATGGATAGCGCCATTGCGGTTGTCAAAAAAGGCGGAGAAGTTGTTGTCATCGCAGCGATTCCAAATCCGCTTCAAGTGAACTTCTTCGATCTTCTGGTCAAAGAAGCGAATCTAACGGCAACGCTGGCATATCGCCACATTTTCCCTGAAGTGATTTCACTGATTGCTGAAGGGTCGCTCGATGTGAAACAGGTCATCACCAAGAAAATCAAACTGGACGATATCGTGCAGGAAGGGCTTGAGCTGTTAATGAGCGACAAGAGCCATGCGAAGATTTTGGTGGAGATTGGCGGTTAAAAAATCAATAGCGAAGTGTCATTTCAAATGCTAATTGATCATTTATAAACGTAAAACAGACCGTTCATGAGGATGATCGGTCTGTTTTACGTTTCATTCTCTGTTCGCAGATCCCGTGTTGCTGTTAACCTCCACTAGGAATCATAACGGTAACATATTGCCTTGCCCCCGCTACTCTCGGAGCTGAATTCCTCATCCTCTGTAAATCCGAAACGCTCATATAAACGGATGGCATTGACCATCTGACCGCCTGTATATAAATACACCGTATTTTTGCCCATTTCTTTGGCAGAATCTACGCATTGCTGGAGCAATACTCTGGCAATCCCGTGACCTCTCCATTTTGGATCAACACCCAACAGCCGAATAAACGGATAATCGATTGGCAATTCAAAGTTTGGATAAGCCTTGCGCGCTGTTTCAAATAATTGGACTGTACCAACAATTTGATCATCAATCTTCGCGATCCATAATTGTGTCAGGTACGGATTAACCACAGACTCTCTAATATCTTTTAGGTAGGCCTCCCATCGTTCATTTTGCTCAAAAGTCTCCCGATACTCGGCATAACTTGCAACAAGGATATCTACAATCTCTGGATGGTCTGCTTCTGTGGCAGGGTGAATCGTAACGGCAGCCGTTGTCATCTTATAATTCCCCTTCTCTTATGGGTTAAGTATGGAATGTAGTTTTCTTGCATTTTACCATAACGGATTCAATCCGCTTCATTCAAATTTTCTATAGGTAACTCAGTCATTTCTATAGATCATAGCGCATCAACGATTGAGCTGTGTGGAATACAGATGATTGCGATATTCGGTTGGCGTATTGCCTTCGTATTGTTTGAACATGCGCAGGAACAGCTTGTAGTCGGAGAAGCCGCACTGTCCGGCAATTTCTTTTACACTGGCATTGGTGTTCAGCAGCAACTGTTTTGCCCGTCGAATACGTTCGGTGAGGATATAGGTTTTGAGTCCAGTACCTTTCTCGCGTTTCACCATTTTGGAAATATAGTCTTTGTTAAAATTAAAAGTCTCCGCAATCTGACTCACCGTAATGTTCGTATGCAGATGAATATCTACCCACTTGCAGATATGGTCCACAATCGCATTGTGCGGGCGATAATCGGCCTCGATATTCCGCTCCAGTTCTTTGAACAACAATAGCAGTGCAGCGTTGGCTTCCTCCGATGAGAAGGATGACACATGCAGTAGCTGCTTGAATAACTGATTGGCCATGGAAGGTACCTGAATGGTGGCATGTGTCCTAAACCGGTCGAATTCTGGCTGGATGGCATCATAGTGAACCCAGTAGAAACTGACGGGTGCGTCGCTGATCTGGTAGCCGTAATGGGTGCGACCGGCGCGCAGAAACAACAGATCGTTGGCACGAACTACATATTGTTCCTCTTCTTCCGCGATGTACATCTCACCTTCCAGCATCAAAATGATCTCGTGAACAGGCATGCTGCGGCGCATGTGGCTCCAGTTGCCTTCGGATATGAACTTGCCGCACAGGTAATGTTCCAGTGGCTTTTGCATAGGACGGATTTATCCACCTTTTCTTGGATTATGAGTCTGATGTAATTTTATTTTATTTGATACTATGGGGATATTCAAGCTATACAGTAGATTGACGAGTATTAGTCTTGTAGCTAATAAAACGGATTTTACCCCTCTAAAATGAAAGGATATCTATATAAGTTGAACTAATCATTTACATGATAACGGAGAGGACAGAAAAAACCTGAAAAAGCGGAGCGTTCGCCTTTATCCCTGGATTTTCCCTTGAGAAAGGGGATCAAAAAAATCTGGGGATAACAGCGATTGGAAGGTTATTCTGTCATCGTAGTGTCAGTGTAAATAATCTTTAGTTCAACTTATGTAGTACATCCCGAGAAGGAGTGAGTGTCATGATTGATACGAAAAAAGGATTTCTGGGACCGGAACATGTAGATCTGTTAAATGGTGTGTTCCAAACATCACAAGAGGTGGGGGAGCGTTACCTGTTATCGCTGGATATGGATCGATTCCTGGCTCCGTGCTTCGAAGCTCATGATTTACCTGCCCGAAAAGAGCGCTACGCGGGTTGGGAGGCACGTACCATCAGTGGACATTCCCTCGGACATTATCTGTCTGCCCTGGCTGTGACGTATCAGGCAACCGGGAATATCACGTTAAAAGAAAGACTGGATTATGCGGTTACCGAACTGGCGAGAATCCAGCAGACCACGGGGAGCGGGTATATCGGTGGTTTGTCCGAGGAACCTTTCCACATGGCTTTTCGAGCAGAGAATATCGGTGGATTCAATATCGGTGAATACTGGGTTCCCTGGTATAGTGTGCACAAAATCTATCGCGGCCTGATTGATGCGTATAAACTCACTGGCAACGGACAGGCACTTGAGGTGGTTACTCGATTTGCAGACTGGGCGGTAGAAGGTTTGCTCCCGATGACAGAAGAACAGATGCAGACGATGCTTCAAAGTGAACACGGGGGCATGAATGAAGTATTTGCACACTTGTATGGGATTACGGGCAAAGCCTTATATCTTGAGATCGCTAACAAGTTCACCCATCAATTGATCCTGAGACCCTTGGAGCACAAGCAGGACGATCTTCAAGGCAAACACGCCAATACTCAGATTCCCAAAGTGATCGGTGCAGCCGAAATCTACAATCAGGACCATACTTATGAGAGTTATCGGACAGCGGCAGAGTTTTTCTGGAACACCACGGTGCATCATCGTTCTTATGTATTTGGTGCGACGAGCATTTCGGAGCATTACGAAGCAAAGGGTATGGAGAGTCTTGGCATCAAAACAGGAGAGAGCTGTTGTACTCACAACATGTTGCACCTTACCAAGCAACTTTTCTCCTGGAATCACGATAGCGCCTACATGGACTATTATGAAAACGCCATCTATAATCACATCCTTGGCACGCAGGACCCCGATACAGGGAACAAAACGTATTTTGCATCAACGCTGCAAGGCCACTACAAAATCTATGGTACTCACGATACCGCTTGGTGGTGCTGCACAGGATCAGGCATGGAGAACCCGGGCAAATATGCCGAGGCGATTTATTTTGAGGATGAACAGGACCTGTACGTCAACCTGTATATCGCTTCCCAATTGGATTGGGCGTCACAGGGATTATCCCTGAAGCTTGAAACCGACTTTCCTTATTCGGAAAAGGTAACCCTGACGATCACCGGAGGCAACGCCTCGGCTCATCTAAGATTACGTGTGCCCTCATGGCTGCAACAGCCAATGACGGCAACAGTTAATGGGGATACGGAACATCCGTATACACGGATGGAACCCGGCTATCTCTCCATCGACCGCACATGGACAACGGGCGATGTCATCACAATCACACTGCCGATGTCACTCCGCCAGTATACTTCCCGGGATGATGCTCACAAAGTGGCATTCCTGTACGGCCCAATAGTACTCGCTGGTGCACTAGGAAACGAGGGCCTTCCCGAGGATACGATTGTGGACGAAACAGCGCTAAATCCCAAGACTGCACCTGTACCTGTGATCTGGACGGAGCAGGAGGATGTGCGAGAGTGGATCAAGGTTGTGGATGCAGATACGTTAACATTTGAACTTAGCAAAGATGTTACTTCCACAGGCGAAGCCGTGAAGCTCATTCCGTTCTATGATGTGCATCACGAATTTTATACTGTGTACTGGCCGTTTAACGATGAAGGGGATGCGCTGGAGAAAGAGTTGAACGATATCACGATCGACAGGGTTCAGGCTGACGGTCAGCAGGATGAGATTGGACATCAACTGGATAGCAACTGCCGTGGTGAGCAGCACAACGGTTCCACCACAGATGGCCGTAAGAAGTTGCATATGTGGCGAGAGGCTTTTGGTGTCAGTGGGGCTTACTTCAGTTACCAACTGGCAGTGGATCGAACGGAATCCAATTATCTATGTGTGGCCTATTGGGGCGGAGATCATTCCACGTTTGGATGGGAAGGTACGTTATATGACAGACAATTCGCCATTACCGTGGATGGAACACTCATTGGTGAGCAGCGAATTCACATGAATAAAATTGGCGACGTGTTCTATGTGACCTACGATATTCCTGAGACTGTTACATCAGGCAAAGACAGCGTTACGGTAATGTTCCAGGCGAAGGGAGACAATGGCTGTGCCGGGAAAGTTGTCGAGGTACGCACCACGCGAAGCAAACCGGAATCCATCTTTTCGTGATTAGAGGCATGGTGTGAAAAGGCGCAAAACACAATGTTATAATGAAAACAAAAATACGGTTAGTTGGAAGAGGAGGATGGAAGTGTGGCAAAACCCGACAATAAAGGTACTTATAGCTTTCAGGATTGGTTAACATGGGAAGGATCATGGGAATTAATTAACGGCAGAGCTTTTAATATCTCGCCAGTACCTACTTCATCGCACCAGTTTATTGTGGGTGAGCTGCACTTCTCTTTGCGGACTTTCTTTCAGAATCGGAAATGTTTTGTGTTTGTTGCTAACGAAAAATTTAACTTGTATCAGAAATATGGTGTGAACGAATACTGGATTGTTGACCCCGGCAATCAAACCGTCCATGTGTACACGCTGGAGGATGACAGTTACCAGACCCGTCATCTATATACAGAACAGGAAACGATTCAATCCGTGTTGTATCCTGAACTGGAGGTTCCGCTTCAGCATTTGTTCAGGCTAAGCTCGCACGACATTAATATATAAACAGATCAAAAGCTTGTCCCTCGATTGATGAGGGGCAAGCTTTTGTTGTGATATGCTTTTGGAGGAAACATCACCGTTAACGAAGTTGAACTTAATTAAGATACATCTTCACCAGGTTAAGCAGCTCTTGTTCCGTGACATGGCCCTCCCACACGGAGACGGTATATCCATAGGTCTGACCTGTTTTTGCATCCTGGTCCACCCAGTTTATTCCTGAAGGAGAGCCATCAGAGTCCTTTGTAAAGATCATTTCAGTGCCCTTCACGGTAAACTTTTCTTTGATCAGATCAAGTTGATCGTCCCAGTAGGAGGTAGCTGTTCCATGTCCTACACCGTAATTTACAGTCGTCACCGCTATTTTTTTATCCCCCTGCTTGTAAAAGCTGCGGATATGGCGGAAATCGTCAGCGAATTCAATCGGCATCATTGCATAGTCCGCATTGGACGCCAGGGCTTTCTGGCGTAGTTTCTCTGCAATATCGGCCTCTTCTTCCGAGGTCAGGGGTTTCACATCCGTGATCGGTGATATGAAGGCTTCGGCCCATTCAAACGTGTAATCCCCTTCGATTTTATCCAATAGCTTAATATCTGAGTTGTTAACCTTTTTACGAAGGTCTGCTGCATTTTGGAAAATAAAAGGGGTAAAACGCATATCCAATTGATGGTCAGGGTTGTGTGATGCGACATAAATGAGCATGGCGGTTCCTTTATCCAACTTATCATAAGCCTGATTTGCTATGCTGATCCGCTTGCGTTCTTCGTCTGAATAATTGGCTATAGCAGGAGCCTCTGATATTGATTTTTCCTGATAGACGACCTCTCCATGACTGTTCTTCAATGAATGATACTTCACTGCTGCAAAACCAGACGATACCGTCAGCAGCATGCCAGCCAGCACCAGTAAACTCACTTTATATTTCACGTAGAATCTCTCCTTTGGTTTGGATTCAGATTGTAGCCTGTGCATCACGCTACTCGTCAGATCCGTCTTGAAATTCGGTGTGTTATGAAAAAGTTCTCTCAGATCCTGATCGTTGTTGTACTCCGTTTTCACGGGGATCATCTCCTTTCGCCAGTGCGTAATAGGTACGGAATTTGGCTGCGGTACGCTCATATTTTTTCCGCAGACTTGGACTGTTCCGCTGAAGAATCTGACTAATCTCCTCATAGCTTTTATCCTCCACACATCTTAGAATCAACAGATTGCGTTCCTCAGCGGATAATCTCGACATCGCCTTCAGCACATATTCATCGAAATAGTTCGCTTCAATTGCCAGATCCACATGTGCATTCTCCTGATCTTTGCGGTAGAAGAGGGGAAGGTATCTTGTTAGCTTTCGTTTGCGTATGACATCAATGCACTGGTTATAGGCGATTTTGTATAGCCAGGCTTCCAGGGATAGGTCGGGTTTAAACTTGTCAAGTGAGCGATAGGCTTTGAGAAATACCTCTTGCCCACTGTCCTCAGCCTCTGTGCGGTGTCCCAGCATGTGATAACAGTAGCGAAAGATCGGTTTTTCATATCGTTGCACAATGATCTCGAATTTCTCTGTCCGCCCTTTTAGCACCTCAACAACGATCTGATGTATGTATGAATAATCCATTGGTTTAGTTTCACCCCCTTACACTCCTTACTACGTATCACCTATCAGCGAATGTGACAGTTAAGTATAAATAGATAGATACAGCTGTATGAAAAATGACACGCCCGCCAAATTTTCACGTATTACCGGATAACTTTTCTTTTTCTCCCACCGATGGTTCCACATAAACGGATCAATTTCCAGAGGTTACAAAATCGGTTCCACGTTGTCCCTGAAAATATGAAATGGGATAAGCCCAAACCACGTATATTATGAGTATCCAAATATCCAATCATATCCACCTGAGAGCGTTAACATCATGTACAATAAGAATAAGTTGAACAGGAAAATTACGACATGAAGCACCAATATATAACATGAAAGGAGGTCGGATGATTGAACATAATCAAGTACATAAAATTGTTGGGATTAATCCTCGGTATTGTGACTGTGAATGTTCTGGCATTCTCACCCGGCTTTATCGGACTGAATTTCGGGGAGGGTGCATTCACAACTGCGCTATCCGTTACCCTTCTGTTCGGCAGTGCAATGGCACTCTTATATGGGAGTTACACCTTGCTGTTCAGACAACCGGTAGTCTTGCCCGTGAAGCATATCGAAACACATGAAGATTATGTGGAAGCACTATCTTTTTATAGACGCATCAAAGTCCTCGAAGAAGATATTACGCTGGGGCTGTCCCAACTGAGCCGGATGAAAAAGAAGAAAGAAACACTCCTGAATGTGCTTCATCAGCGGTTTGATCCCGGGGAACTGAGCTACAAGAAATTCGCTTCGGTCACTTTAGAAGTGGAGAAGCTGTTATACCTGAACATCCGCAGTGTGCTGAACCGGTTGAATGTATTTGATGAAGCTGACTATGCCAACATGATGAAATCCAAATCCGAAAGCATTCCCCAGAAGCTTTTTCAGGAAAAAACCAAGGTATACAACGATTATCTGTCTTATGTGAAAAATGCATTACACACCAATGAAGAGATTTTGCTCAAGCTCGATCAGTTGTTACTGGAGATTTCACGCCTCGACAGCTTTGAAGCCGGAGATATTGAACAGATGCCTTGTATGCAGGAGATTGATCAGTTAATCAAGCACACCAAATTATACAGACAGTGAGGGGTTGCTCGTATGGCCAAGAAGGGAAAGTTTTTTTTCATATCGATTGTAATGCTGGTACTTGTATTTGGTCTGGTCTATGCAGGGATTACACTAACGTCGAACTTTGGCAAGTCGACCACACAGGTGAGCACAGAGAATGCAGGTAAGGAACTGGGGAAACTGTACGCGGACATTGCACCAGCAACGGCGGAACCGGTCAAAGGACAGATTGATCTCGACCCGGTCGATGTGGCAGAATCACTGCCGGATATCTCCAAATTTGCAATTGCCGTAGAGAATACAACAAATGATTACGTCGAAATCTTCTCTTCCCCAGAGAAGTCGGGCAGCGGGGTAGACGGCTGGTTAACCGAAGTGGGAGAGGAGTTCAACAAAGCGAATATCACCGTTGGCGGGAAACAAGTATCGGTCAAAATCCGCAACATTGCCTCCGGTACGGCCACCGATTATATCAAGTCTGGTAAGTATATGCCGGATGCATTCACACCTTCCAATGAACTGTGGGGCGAGATGGTTGAGGCTAGTGGAGTGAAGACAGAGATGGTATCCGAGCGATTGGTTGGGAATGTTCCGGGTATTGTCATCTCCAAAGCCAAATATGATGCACTGGTTGATACGTATGGCTCCGTTAATGTAAAAACCGTAACCGAAGCCATTGCCAACAATGAACTCGCGATGGGATATACCGATCCATTTGCCAGCTCCACAGGACTGAATTTCCTGGTGACCGCACTGAATACGTATGACAGCGCCAACCCGCTTGGCGAGAAGGCTATTGAAGGGTTCGAAAAATTCCAGACCAATGTACCGTTTACCGCTTCAACAACGATTCAGATGCGAGAAGCTGCCAAGTCAGGCAGACTCGATGCCTTTGTACTCGAATACCAGACGTATGTGAATACCGCTGATCTGAAGAGTGGATACGTTTTTACCCCATTTGGCGTGAGACATGACAGCCCGTTGTATGCATTGGGACAACTGCCGCAGAACAAACAGGAGATCATCCAGAAGTTTGCGGAATTCGTAACCCAGGCGAAGTACCAACAATCGGCGGAAGAATTCGGTTTCAACGGGTTGCAGGATTACAAGTCTGAACTGGCCACTGTGGATGGTGGAACATTGCTGTCCGCGCAAAAAGTATGGAAAGAGAAGAAGAATGGCAGCAAACCCATTGCCGCTGTGTTCGTGACGGATGTATCCGGAAGCATGGACGGCGAACCGCTTAACCGACTGAAGGAGTCCCTGCGCAAAGGTCAGAAGTACCTGGGCACAGACAACAGTATTGGCCTGGTTTCTTACTCCAGCGGCGTAACCGTGAATCTGCCGATTGCCAAGTATGATACGAACCAGCAGTCCATGTTTGTCGGAACAGTAGATAGTCTGCAAGCTGGCGGCGGTACGGCGACGTTTGACGGAATCGTGGTGGCAATGAAGATGCTGGAAGATTATATGGCTGCTAATCCGAATGTGAAGCCGCTGATCTTTGTCCTGAGTGATGGCGAGACCAACGAAGGGCATACGCTGAAGGACATTCGGGATCTGGTTGAGACGTACAAAGTGCCAATCTATACGATTGGGTACAACGCGGACATCAAGGCTTTGGAGAGCATCTCCAGCATTAACGAGGCCGCAAGCATCAATGCCGATACCGACGATGTCGTATACAAGATTGGTAACCTGTTTAACGTACAGATGTAAATTTAAAGGGGGAACTTAGATGTCATTTTCAATGGAAATACCGAGCCAGAAGGAAATTCAGAAGGTGATTGAAGAAGAGGTAAAACCCGTGCCCGCCGAGGTTGCGGAGCTTCAACAAGTGGCAAATGCCAACGTAGAGATGATCATGACACTGGACCTCGAATCCCTGGAGAAGCGCAAAGAGATTTTGCAATCCATTGACGGTTTTGGCATGAACACGATGAGATCCTCTTCTGAGAAAAACGCCTTGCTTCAAGTCTCCGTTGGACATCTGTCCAAGACGGGAGACGAGGGCGGTCAGGTCGCCAAAGGCTTGACTGAGCTGCATATGCAACTGAAGGATCTCGACCCAAGCGTGGTCGACTTTGCCAAGACCGGTTTCCTCGGGAAATTGTTCAATCCGCTTCGCGCCTATTTCCTGAAATACCAGAAGGCTGACGCAGTCATCGCTGACATCGTAACCTCTTTGGATAAAGGCAGATCCACACTGCGTAATGATAATACAACGCTGGAGATTGAACAACAGAACCTGAGAGAACTCACCAAGCGACTGCAAAAGGAAATTCAACTTGGTGTGCTTATGGATGAGTCCATCGATGCACAGATCGAAGCGGCCAAGGTCCGCAATGAAGACCCTGAGAAAGTCCGATTTATTACGGAAGAAGTGTTGTTCCCACTCCGTCAGCGGGTGATGGATCTACAGCAGATGTTAGTGGTGAATCAGCAGGGCATCATGGCGATTGAAGTGGTGATCCGCAACAACAAGGAACTGATCCGAGGGGTAGACCGGGCGAAGAATGTAACGATCTCGGCATTGAAGATTGCCGTTACAGTAGCAAGTGCTTTGTATAATCAGAAGATTGTATTGCAGAAGATTGAATTGCTGAACCAGACAACCAACGATCTGATCGCGGGTACATCCAAAATGCTCAAGGATCAGGGGATTGCCATCCAAAAGCAGGCATATGAAGCCAGCATCTCCGTGGATACGATGAAACAGGCGTTTACCGATGTGCTGTCGGCGCTCGATTCGATTAGTCTTTATAAGCAGGAAGCTCTGCCAAGAATGCGTGAGACGATTAACCAGTTCCGTGAACTTGCGGATACCGGCGAGCAACAGATTCAGCGGTTGGAGAAAGGGCAGAAGCTGGGGCTGTAATTCGAATAGAGAAATAAACGTATTAGATTGTCCTCTTTATTTATAATTAGAAAAAGCGACCGTTCCTCATTAAATATGGGGAATGGTCGCTTTTTGGATTTTTTATGAAGATAGGTACTAAAAATCATACCCCAAACTTCTTGCATAAGCGTATAACTGTTGTTCGCATTGGTCCATTAGAACAGCAGCGGTGTTTACTTTGGCATTCCCCTGTTTCAGTAACGTGTAATTCACTTTATTTTTGGATACTGCCTTTTGGTACAAGAGGTACCCTTCGAGCTGAGTGTAACTTGCCTTAACAAATGTGGCGTGGATTTTCTTGATTTGCGGGTTGGTAGGCTTGATTTGTTTTGCCTTGGATACCAATTTAGTATAATTGGGGATCACCGTATTCGTAAGTTTAAGATACATGGACTTGCGATTTGTTGAAGTTACCTGGGTGTCGATGCTTTCCAAAGCTGTGAAGGCCTTGGCCTCATAAGTTTCAAGAGCAAATAACTGATTAGTGTACTCTTTAAATTCTGCATAACTCTGATCTAAATCTGAATATGTAGAGGTTGCTACTTTGGCTGCATCAGCAGAAATGGCTGGAGAGAGAAGCACTCCGCCAAGCAAAATAAAACTGGTAATCAATGATATAATCCACGACTTCTTCAAATGTAATGTCATCCTCCTTTTGTTTGTATTCCATTGGATAACCTAACATATCAATACCAGAAATTACAGGAATGCATTTACATAATTTTGGTGGTAAAGCTTTCTTGAAATTCCTCTTAATCATCCTACTATAGGGAATTAAGGCGATTCAAAAAATCTCAGTTTTTTAACACGACATTATCCGGCTTGTAATGAATGATTTTGAACAATTCCTCGGCCATGTAGGCGGGGCTGTGCTTGAAATCTTGTCTGATCCACTCCATGATCATGCCAAATATCGCATGAGATTGGTAGCTTGCCAATATTTCATGGTTGATGTGCTGCGGGAAGATATGATTCAGATCCTGTAAGGCCAGATCCCGAAGAACATCACAGATCATCCGCTGAAAGTTGGAGGAGGCCTCAGATTTCACAACCAATGTGTAGAATTGTGCATGTTGGTGCACATGCTCAAATATAGTGATCGCCGAAGAGGGCATTAGATTGACTTCGAACTCTTCCTCATCCTGATAAGGTTTACACGGAAAGAAGTCACCAGATCCTGAATTACATCATCGATAATCTCGTTGAACAGGTCTTCTTTGTACTGATAATGCCTATAGAAGGTTCCCCGATTCAGGTCAGCTCGCTGCACAATATCCGTAATCGAAATTTCTTTAAAAGGATGTTTTTGCATCAAATGGATGAGTGCATCCTTCAGTGCAGCTTTTGATTTTTTGATTCGCCGGTCCATCGAATTCATAGTTTCAGACATCTATTTTCCTCCTCGCTATATAAGTTGAACTAAAGAATATTTACACTGGCCACTCCGATGACAGAACAACCTTCCGATCGCTGTTATCCCCTGATTTTTTTGATTCCTTTTATAAAGGGGTAAATCCGGGGATAGCATATGCTTCCGATGCAGCTTTCTTCCAGAAAGCTTTTAGGCGAACGCTTGCGCTTCTTCAGGTTATTTCTGTCCTCTCCGTTTCGTGTAAATGTTTAGTTCAATTTATATCGTTCACTTTAAAGTACATTCGGGCTTATAAGTGTTGTTTAACGTACAACTGGACAAGCTTTTACTGATTGAAATGAAACGCTATGACTTATTATACTAAGGATAGGAGTTAATGAACATTTGTTTGTTAACTTATTGTAAACGAATACATAAAGGAGGATACATGGAATGAAACTTCAAGATAAAGTTGCAGTTGTTACAGGTGCTGGTTCAGGTATGGGGAAAGCAATTGCCACGTTGTATGCTCAAGAAGGTGCGAAAGTCGTCGTATCGGATATTAACGAAGAATCCGCACAAGCGGTAGTTAATGATATTAAAGTACAGGGTGGAGAAGCAATTGTCGTTCTGGCCAATGTAGCCAAAGAAGAAGATGTGCAAAATCTGATCGATACAACGGTGAGCACATATGGTACAGTAGATATTCTGATTAACAATGCGGGCATTATGGACGGCATGGAGCCGGCAGCAGATGTAACGGATGAGAAGTGGGAGAGATTGTTTGCTGTGAACACAACCAGTGTGATGCGGACAACGCGTAAAGTATTGCCAATCTTCCTGGCAAAACAAAAAGGTGTCATCGTGAACATTGCTTCGGCAGGTGGATTGCACGGCGGACGTGCAGGAGCAGCCTATACGGCGTCCAAACATGCGGTCGTGGGCTTCACCAAAAATACAGGGTACATGTATGCTGAGCAAGGCATTCGCTGTAATGCGATTGCTCCAGGAGCCGTGGCAACCAACATCAGCACATCCATGACTGGCATTAGTCCATACGGTGCAGGGCGACAACAGCTGGGCATGGCAATCAACCCACGCATTGGGACGAGCGAAGAGATCGCCAAGGTGGCCTTATTTCTCGGATCGGACGAGTCCAGTTTCGTGAATGGAACTGTCGTGACAGCAGATGCTGGTTGGAGCTCTTATTAATCCATTCATGCGCAATCAAGCATGGAGTATGTATATCGTGTGTAAAGTCAGGAAGCCGCATGAGTATATGCGGCTTCTTTTTTGCGTTGACGTAATGTGAATAACAGCATTTTCAATGGCGTAGGACAAACGTTTGCATTATTACATGGTTGCTCAAAATGAATTAATCTGAGGGTGGCTTTGGCTTGGAAAAGAGTGAGGATTCACGCACGATCAGACGATGGGGGATAATGACCGGATTATGAAGCTGTGGTTCCCCACTAAGAATTTTTAACAATACCTGAACGGCTGTATAACCAAGCTGATAAGTCCCGATGTCGATAGAGCTTAGGGGTGGAGAAGCCAGTTCAGATAACGCAATATTGTTAAAACTGACCACGCTGATATCTTCAGGCACCAGATAATGAAGCTCAGCCAGAGCTCTCAGTACCCCGAAGGCCACATTGTCATCAATGACAACAATTGCGGTGGGTCTGTTTGGCAAGGACATGAACAGCGACATCGCCCTGAATCCACTTTCCTGTAGAAATTCGCCTTCCACAATCCAGTCACTATCGGCATCCAGCCCGGCTTGGGCAAGCGCTTTTTGGTATCCTAACATGCGATCATGCGATAACGTAATATCCGGTGGGCCGCTGACAAATCCGATTCGCGTATGCCCTTGGGCGATCAGATGTTGAGTTGCATCATAAGCAGTCTGCACATTGTCGTTATCCACCATGGGGGCATTTGGATGAGCTTCACTGCGACCGATTAACACAAAAGGAAACTTTTCCGCTTCCAAAAATGAAATGATGGGATCGTCTCGCTTTGACCCAAGCAGCAGAATGCCATCCACTCTACGGCCATGCACAAGGCGGGATATCGCATGCAGTTCATTGTCTGATGATGTTTCGGTTGTTAGGAGCAATTCATAATTCATACGGGTGGCATGCGTTATAATACCTCGCAGCAATTCTCCGAAAAAGTAATTCTGAAACAACTCTTCTGCAGGACGCGGAAGCATAATGCCAAGGGTATGTGTTGTTTTGGAAACCAGGCTCTTCGCGATGATGTTGGGATGGTAGTTTAATTCTTTCATGATTTGCTTCACTTTGAGAGATGTCTTGGTGCTGATTCTGGGATGGTTGGAAATCACCCGTGACACTGTAGAAGGGGAAACACCCGCCAATTTGGCAATATCCTTGATCGTAATCATGTGAAAAAATCCCTTCTGAACAATCGTATAAATATTCTCCTATGGTAATCCAAAGGATACGAGAAATCAATTGCTAACTGCCGAGTAAGGGATACTCATGAAGTAAAATTAAGGAAGAAAGAGTCAGAACAAGGAAACAGGAAATTACTGTAGGTAGAAGAAAGAAAATGGTTAAAATTGAGCAAATATGGCTTGTGCAAACGTTTGTGCAAATAAAGTTTGTTATTGTATGATGTGATTGTTATTGTAGCGCTTACATCAGTGGATTTATATACTTCTTGACTTGTTTACCCCTACATATTGAACGGAGAGGTCATCTTGTCTTCTATTTGAGCAAACGTTTGTACAAAAGGAGATATGGGGTGCAAAACCTGACAACATACGCAGACTAAAGGGTGAAAAGCGCGAACTTTGTTGGACCAAGCAGAGGGAAGGGGACATTTTACATGAGAAAATGGCAAGGGGCAACATTGTCCGTCATGATGGCTTTTACACTGGCTGCGTGCGGTGCTGGAGGCGGAAGTCCATCTCCAACTACGGCAGGTGAGAATCCGGAGGAGGTTGTAGAGCTGACAGCCGAGAACCTTCAACCGGAAGAAGGGGCAACCTTGGTGATCTGGGAGGATAAAAATCAAAGCAGCTTTATTGAGCAAAGGGTCAAAAAATTCGAAGAAAAATATGGGGTAACGGTCAAAATGGAGGAATTACCTCCAACCGACCAGGTAACCAAGCTGACGACGGATGGTCCAGCGGGTCTGGCGGCAGATTTGGTTGTTTTCCCGCATGATAAGATTGGTAGCGCTTCAGAGGCGGGACTTATTCTGCCCAATGACATATTCGAAGCAGAAACCGTAGAGAACACCAGCGACAACGCGCTGAAGGCAGTGACGTTCAAGGATATCCTGTACGGCTATCCGTACAGCGTGGAGACCTACGCCCTTTTCTATAACAAGGCACTCTATCCGGAAGCTCCGAAAAACTTTGATGAGATTATCAGTTTCGCCAAGACATTCAATAATGTGAAGTCCAATCAGTATGCGCTGATGTGGGAATTGCAGCAATTTTACTATAACTATGCATTCCTGGCTTCACAGGGCGGTTATATTTTTGGAGACAACGGGATGGATAGCACGGATCTCGGTCTGAATAACGAAGGAGCCCAGAAGGGTGGACAGTTCTTGCAGACGCTGAAGTCGGAAGTGCTGCCGCTCAAGATGGGTGACGTGAACTATGATATTAAAAAAGGATTATTCTCCAGCGGCAAGCTGGCTATGGACATTAACGGTCCATGGACCATTGCCGATTATCGCAATGCAGGTATTGATTTTGGCGTTGCTCCGCTTCCGGCAATCGATGGCAAACCGATGACCTCCTTCTCAGGTGTTAAAGCCTATTATGTGAATGCATTTACCCAATACCCGAATGCGTCGAAGCTCTTGGCAGCTTTCCTTTCCAATGAAGAAGCTCAGATGGAGAACTTTGACCTGAACGGTACACTTCCTGCGAACAAAAACGTAGCTGCTGATCCGAAGCTGCAAGAGGACCCAATCAATAAGGCGTTCCTGGAACAGTTCAATAACTCAACACCAATGCCTTCGTTGCCTGCCATGGACAGCGTATGGGGACCCATCACGTCGGCTATTACGGATATCTGGGATACGGATAAGGACGTGAAGGCATCGCTGGACAATGCCGTGAAACAGATCCAGGAAAGTCTTGCTACCGTTCAATAAGGACGAACGACGAATGCGAAGATATGCATAAGAACTGCATAAATTGAACTTCATATTTACACAAAAACGGAGAGGACAGAAGGAAGCTGAAGAAGTGAAACTAAAAGCTTTCTGAAAGAAAGCTACTTCGGAAGCATACGCTCGCCTTTATCACCGGATTTTCCCAATTAGAAAAGGGATCGAAAAAAATCTGGGGATAACAGCGATCGGAAGCTTATTCTGTCATCGGAGTGGTCAGTGTAAGTACGCTTTTGTTCAATGTATACAGGTTAGCAATAGGCGGGGAGGAGAGAGCGAATGCAACAGCAGCATGTCCCGGTGCCCGTTGGACCGAACAGGGAAAGACAGCACCGGATGACAGCGGCTATATGTTCCATCATACTGCAAGGTCTTGGACAGCTGTACAATCGACAATGGATTAAGGGGATTTGTCTACTGTTACTGGAGGGAGCGGGGCTTGCGTACCTGCTTCCTCGCCTGTCACAGGCCGTATGGGGCATATGGACACTGGGGGAAAATACACAGCGTTTTGTCAAAGTGAATGGGTCCACTGTACTTCAAAGGGGAGACCATTCCATCTTTTTGCTGCTTGATGGCATTATCGTACTGCTGGTGTTTTTTGTGTTTATCCTGATCTACATTCTGAATATCCGGGATGCGTACGTCACGGGACTTGCGAGGGAAGAAGGCAAGCAGACCCTGGGCGCAGCGGCTTCGCTTCGGAACATGATGGACAAAAACTTTCCGTATCTGTTTCTGTCCATCCCGGCATTGGGCATTCTTTTCTTCACCGTTATGCCCATCCTGTTTACGATCACGATCGCGTTTACCAACTATTCGGCCCCGGATCATATTCCGCCAGCCAAACTCGTGGACTGGGTAGGCTTCAAAACATTCAGCGATTTGATCCAGCTGAAATCCTGGAGTCAGACATTCTACGGCGTTCTGACCTGGACGGTCATCTGGGCCATTCTGGCGACAGTCACCACCTATTTTGGCGGCGTGCTTGTGGCACTGTTGATTGAACAGCGGGGCATACGCTTCAAAAAGCTGTGGCGGACGATTTTTATTTTGCCTTATGCGATCCCACAGATCATCTCCTTGCTGCTCATGCGTAATCTGTTCAATGGTCAGTTTGGTCCTATCAATACGTACATGAGAGCATTTGGGCTGGAGGGATTACCCTGGCTGACAGATCCGTTCTGGGCTAAAGTCACCGTCATTGTCGTTAACATGTGGATCGGTATTCCGGTCAGTATGGTGCTGATTCTGGGTGTATTGACGGCCATCCCTCGTGATCTCTACGAGGCTGCCGAAGTGGACGGAGCATCCGCGTTTCAGAAATTCCGGATCATTACGATGCCGTTCATTCTTTTTGCCACAACTCCGGTACTCATCATGCAGTTCGCCGGAAACTTCAACAACTTCAACGTCATCTTCTTACTGACCAATGGAAATCCACTGCGGGGAGACTATCAATACGCAGGGGCAACGGACCTGCTGGTGACCTGGCTCTACAAGCTCACACTCGACAATAACAAATTCAACATGGCTTCAGCGGTAGGCATTATCATCTTCCTCATTATCGCTTCATTCTCTATCTGGAACTTCCGCCGCTCCAAATCATTCAAGGAGGAGGACATGATTCAATGAAGACACGTAATAATCCGCTGCGTTTGGCCCTGAGTTATGTGCTGTTGCTGATCATCGCCGTTGTCTCCATCTACCCGGTGCTCTGGATATTTCTCTCTTCTCTGAGACCTGGTGCGGCATTGTTCAGTGAACGGTTGTGGCCGGAAGCATTCACGCTTACTCATTACGGTGAGCTGTTCAATAACCCGTCCTTTATGTACGGCAGATGGTATATGAATACGCTGAAAATTGCCTTTTTCACGATGATTTTCTCTACGCTGATGGTGACACTTGGGATGTATGCCTTGTCCCGCTTCCGCTTCCGTGGACGTAAAACGATTCTCTCCACCATGCTGATCCTCGGGATGTTCCCGAGTTTCATGAGCATGATTGCAATCTATATCATTTTGCTGCAAATTAAATTGCTCGACACCCATGCTGCGCTCATCCTGGTCTATTCTTCAGGGGCGGTACTGGGCGGATTTATCGTCAAAGGTTTCTTTGACACCATCCCGCGTAGCCTGGATGAAGCCGCCCGCATGGATGGTGCAAGTCATCTGCGTGTATTCACCAGCATCATCCTGCCTTTATCCAAGCCGATGCTGACTTATGTGGCACTAACCAGTTTCACCGGTGCTTGGATGGACTTTATCTTCGCCCGGCTGGTGCTGCGGACGAAAGAGAACTGGACGCTTGCGGTGGGCATGTGGGATCTGGTCAACCGTTATCAGGATAGTAACTTTACGATGTTTGCTGCGGGGGCGGTATTGATTGCTATTCCAATTACCCTGCTGTTCGTTTTCCTGCAACGATTCCTTGTTCAAGGGCTGACGGCAGGAGCTTCGAAAGGGTAAACGCAGACTCTAGCAAGAAACATTATAGGTATAGAGACAATATCATCAGCTAAGCTAACGACCGCATGATTAGTCTCGATAGAGTAACGCTCACTTAACTCAGGCACTTCCGTATTGTCATGTCTTTATCGACTGGCACTGCTGCGGAAGTGCCTGATTCTGTGTGGGCTCGAATCATGATTAGGGAGGAACGTGATATATGGGCATGAACCCGTCCAGTGAGCCCGAGGTTATGGGATACCAAGATGGACAAGCTGCATTGCATAATACTAAAGCTCCGCAAACACTTTGGCGTAATGTTACCTTTCGGAGGATATTGTACGGCTACGGGATCTCGGTCTTCGGGGATTGCTTCAATGGGATTGCGATCAGCCTGTGGGTGTTGCAGACCACGGGGAGTGCAAAGAGCATGGCAGCCGTACAGATCTGCAATATGGCCGTCAGTTTTCTGTTTGGATCGGTGGCGGGTACGGTTGCAGACCGATTGGATCGCAGGAAGCTGATGCTGGCCTCGGATGTATTTCGGGGCGTAATGGCTATATTGATTGCGATTAGCTTGTTCGGTTGGCATGCGCCGTTCCCGGTGGTGCTGTTGTTGCTTTCACTCTCCATGTTTTCAAGCCTGTTTCAGGCCCCTGCATTCCACGCCTCTGTAGCAAGTATGGTGGGCAGAGAACATATTCAACAAGCAACCGGAACCATTCATATGGTAGATAATCTTGCCCGGATCAGTGGACTAGCCGCAGCGGGAGTGGCTGTTGCTGCATTTGGCGGATTCGTTGCCATATTAATTACAGGGGCAACCTTCCTGTTGTCTGCAGTATGTGTAGTGATGGCGGGCCGCTTTCCTGAGGTACAGCGATCCGTTAGTCAGCAGACCACGTTTGCTCAGGAATGGCGAAGTTCGTTTGGCTACATCTATCGGAATCGTCTGATTCGATCCATCGTATTGCTCAATCCCGTGCTGATTTTGTTTTTCATGTCTGCGATGATGCTGGTTCAAGTGATGGCGGTCAAGGTATGGGAGGCGAATCCGGTACAGTTTGGATTAATTGAGACCTGTATTCCGCTGGGATATATGATTGGCTCTGCTTTATTGATTGCTTCGGGAAAACGATTGAAGCGAAGAGGGAGATGGGTGTTTATCGGTCTGATTGTGTTGGGACCGCTTTATATTTTTTTGGCGAATGTATCCTCACCAATCTTGGCGTTGCCGTTCATCGTGGGCGGAGGTGCGATGTTCGCCTGTTGTACGATGCTCACCCAGATTATGCTGAGGACAGCCGTTCCGGACGAGCTGCAAGGAAGGGTCTATGGTGTGGTTGGGACAATCACCAGTACTGCGCCTATTCTGGGATTGACGGTAGTCTCCGTATTGGCTGATCAGTGGGGGGCAGCTTCTGTGCTGCAAGGCGTGGGCATATTACTGCTGGCGACAGGTATTCTGGCCGCTACAACATTGAAGTCGATCCGAACCTATCAATAACATTCTATGATACATCAAAATGATATGAATTGAACCCACATGTACACATTCAACAGAGAGAGGATAGAAGCAATCTAAGCAACCTCGCTAGGTACAGCAAAACCCGGAGCATACGCTGCGTTAGCGTAACTCCGGGTTAGCTTATAGACTGAATGTTCTATTGCCAGTTTACATTTACAGTCGCTGTACCGCTGGTTGGTGTGGTGAACGTGTGGTTGGAACCACCTTCCCACGTAATGGTTGCCCCATTTTTCTTGAAGAATTTGAACTCCAGTTGTTTCCCGGCAGGCACGCTCACATCATAGTACCAAGTTGGGTAGGCATGGATAACCTGATTGAACGCAGGGCCAATAGCGGTTGTACCCGTACTCCAGTTGCCCAGTTCTGCCACGTTACCTGTCAGATAGATGTTCTGACCCAGTGTGGTGGACGCATTGTTAATGACAAATCGTACAGTGACCTGATCACCCGTAAGGATGGTAAAGTTGTTATACGCATTGCTATTAACGCCATTCGCAGCTACTTTTACAGCATAATTGCCTGCGGCAACAGCTGGGATCGTTACTTTGATCTGTGTATCTTCCCAGGATGTGATTGCTGCACCGGTAACGGCTGTTGTACCGAAGTATACGGTACCTTTGGTGGAGCCGAATCCACGTCCGCTAATGGTAACGACATTACCCGGTTTGCCCATCACCGGACCTACATGTCCGATCGTTGGTGTTGTTTCGGTCGTGGTATACTGCCATACCGCTGTTGCGCCGGCTGCCAGTGTGAAGGAAGAGACGTTGCCATTGGTGGAAGTGATATTATTACCGTTCAGTGCACCGCCCAATACATCGGTGTAGTTGCCTGTTGGCAGTGAAGTGCTTAGATTCGCAATGCTTGCTGGTGTGGAGAGATTACGGTTCACCGCAACAACAGCTACACTTTTGCCAAATTTGCGCTCATAGACGTACACATCATTATTGATCCAGCGTTGTTGAGTGGAGCCGTACGCAATTGCTGGATTGGATTTGCGTAGAGGTGCCAGCTTGCTGATCACGTTGAAGGCCGTCGTTGTTTTGGAGAAGGAAGGCATTTTGGCCCGATTATCAGGGTCCCCGTTACCCGTCAGATACTGCTCGGTACCATAATAGATGGCAGGTACGCCGCGTGAAGTCAGCGTGAAGGCCAGCGCTTGTTCCAGACGACGATTGTTCACGGCACTTGTTTTGAACCGATCCATATCATGGTTGTCGATAAACGTAACTTGGTCATTCACCTGATTGTAATCTGCCGCTGTGCCTGTAATCATCGAATTCAGAGCATGCATGTTGGACGTGTTATCCCGGAAGACATCACGTACGGCAGAGTTAAAGCGGAAATCAAGCAGGCTCATCCCGGATTCGTTGGCAAATTCTGTGTTATCCGCATCGGATGCAGCAGATCCCAAGAACCATTCACCAAAGGTGAATACAGGTTTATGTGCATAGATGGAGGACATCCAACTCTTTTGCCAGCCGAGAGGCATATGTTTCACCGCATCTACACGAATGCCATCCACGCCCATATCAAGCCAGAGCTTGATGGCATCTTTGAAATATTGGTCAATGGTATTGTTATTGTGATTCAGGTCAGCGAGGTCGTAGAGGTTTTTGTAGATTCCATTCTCCAGGGAGGAAAAGTCGGAGCCGCCGTTGTGATGGAAATATCCATTCGTATCATTCGTGTATCCGCCAACAAGATTACCGTTATCGTATAACTTGCCATTCTCAGCAAAGGACGTATCGGTTTCCATGGCAGGAGACGTGTGGTTTGGTGCAAAGTCAATTACGATCTTGATGCCTTTGGCATGAGCAGTCGTAATCAGATTTTGAAAGTCAGCCATTGTTCCGAAATACGGATTGGTCTTCTTGAAATCACGTGCCCAGTAGCCATGATACGCTGTGTTGATCACGCCGCCGTAGTTGATCGTGGCAAAGATATTTTCGACCGGTTGGGAGATCCACAGCGCCGTAACGCCCAGATCGCTAAAATAGTTATCGTTGATTTTGTTGATCAAACCCTGCCAGTCGCCGCCACAATACAACTTCAGGTTACTACAAGTGGCATCGTAGGCAGCTCCGGTAGGATTGTTGGAAGGATTGCCGTCCAGGAACCGGTCTGTAAAGATCTGATAGATAACATCTGTACTAAAGTTTTGCTTGTTGGTAACCGCGGTATCCGCATCGGCATGGATCGCTGAAGCAGGCAGATAGGGAAGTGCGCCCCCTGCAAGTAAACTGAGTGTCAGTGTTGTGCTGAGGAGTACGCGTTTGGCCATTTGAAACATAGTAATCCACCCTTCTCGTGAATGTAGTAGTTTAGATAAACAACCAACCTGGCTCTTGAATAATAGCGCTTTCAATACAACGGGATGTTACGCAGTGGATTGAAGACTTCCCTCCTTTTGACACGCCAACAACCCCGGCATCTCCTTCGGGAGTTACCGGGGTTGTCCTAAACCGCTCAGGTTTAAAAGCATGGCCCTCGAGTTATGATCACAACGTTATCGTAAGAAATATTGGATCTTATGTCAATAACTTTTTTGAGAGCATTTATTTTCTATTTTTATGTTTACAAAAGCATGTCCGGGGATTTAAACTATTCGCAGATTCACAATATAAGGGCTATGTATCCCGGAACACTTAAGTGTGTTCTGGGACAACCCCGTCTCTTCTGAGGCGGGGTTATTTGTATTATGCAGTCGAATTGGGAGAGAGAGGCGGTTGATGATCGTTGAGTACCCATTCTGTCATCGAATGTTTGGAAGGCATTCAGGCGTCGCGGCTGGGCAATATCCGCAATATTTATGTGTACCTCCCGCCCGGTTACCATGAGCAGACAGCTCGGCATTATCCGGTTTTGTACGTTCATGCGGGGCAACGGGCGTTTGGTCCATCCGGGCCAGGCAATGAAACATGGAATATGGACCAGGCAGCAGACGGTCTTATTTCCTCCGGGCAGATTGAATCACTGATTATTGTCGGCATTACGCATGTTCGTCCAGTCACGCACAACGAATTCTACCACTTCATCGCTCCGGAGAGAGAGGCCGTGAGTGTGGGGTGCTCAGGCATCGCCTATGAACATTTCATCATTCATGAGCTCAAGCCGATCATTGATCATCGTTACCGGACGTTGCCAGACAAGCAGAATACCGGGCTGTTAGGTTCATCTGCCGCGGCACTTTGTACATTGCACATGGGAATGCGAAATCCAGATGTTTTCGGAAAACTGATCATGATGTCGCCATTCTATGTAGATGTGCAGCTGGACGAAACATCGGAGAGCGGGCTGTTGGAAGAAAACATGTATCGCTTGCCAGAAGAGGTACCCGACGTTCGAATGTGGATGGATATTGGAGATACGGAAGGATTGTTTCTGCCTTCTCAGGTCAGAAGGGTAGCTCATCAATTACTTGAACGCGGAGTAGGATCGGATGAGGAATTGGCATTTCTGGAACAGCCGGGTGCCTGTCATCAGGAAGGTGACTGGGGAGCGCGCATTCACCTCCCGTTACTGTATATGTTCGGCCACGTGGGTAAGCCCTCCTCGCTCGAACTGCTTGGAAGGGATGTCATCGGACTACAGGGTGGAATGACTGTGTGTATCAATGCACAAATGCACTACGAGAGTGGGTTGGTTCAGAGTCTGCTGCATGGGAATTATACTTCGAGTGACCCGAATGTACTTCAGGTTCATGCGAGTGGAGAGTTGGTTCCTGTCGGTATTGGAAGTGCATCCATCACGCTGACTGTGGGGGAACTGTCTGCTACACGCATCTATACGGTCGTTCCTGAATTGTCCAATCATGTGGAGGTCTGCATTCATGCAGACGTAGCTCCCGACGAAGACTCGGAGGAGACGATATATGGTGGGATGGGCATGAAGCTTGTTCGTTCTGGTACAGGTCGATATGAAGGTTGTTATCGAGTCCCGCGTGATAGTGGTTTCTCCTTCCGATTTACTCGCGGTTTTCGTCGTTTCGAGACCGATGTAGATGGCAAACCTATTGCCAATCGGGTATTTCGAGCGACAGAAGATATGACTGTGCATTACCTAATCCAATCCTGGGGCAGTACGTCTGCCAAAACGGGAACAGGAGGCCCAAAATGATCATTCCTTCATTCGCTCCAGTTCTGGACATTCCCTATTATTATCCCTGCAATTTTCCTCTGATTCATGAAGTGCTCCATCGACAAGGATCCATCACAAGTCTGGCACTGCTGGCGGCAAGTCGGTTGTACAGCCTTCCTTCGTGCGGGGATAACGGACTGGTGAAGCCTTATTTTCACAAACTGGATTATGTAGAGCCGATCTGGGAGATATATGGTCAGCGACAGCTGGACAGCTTCGAAGAAGGCAAGACACAGATCCGGCAGTATATTGGAGAAGGTGGGCTTTTTTTGGCTACAGGAACCAGTTATCATCTGCCTTACTGTGAGGATTATCAGAATCCCGAGTACATTCGCAAACATGTGAAGCAGGGCTCCCGACTACATCTGGTAGACCATTGGATTGCCGTATATGGTTTGGAAGATGAGCATGTTCACGTCTACGATCCCGTGCCCTCCAAGTATAAGGGAAAGGTTGCTCAAAGGGCCTTTCATGACTTCTGGAAAGGTAACCAAAGTATACCCGAGCTTGCTCAGGCCAAGCGCAAAGAAGAACTTCGAACGTATGGCACTATGGACATTCGGGCGACTGTGAAACTGGACTCAGCGGGTTATCGCGAGATGTTGACCCAGGCGCTGACAACACAGATTGAAGAATTTCTGACAGGCAGGACGATTACACAAGAAGAGCGCAATTATTATTTTGGACATGCGGTATCGCTGCAACTGTTACATGCACTGCATGAGGCGAATGAAGGGGAGCAGGGCAATGAAATGCTGATATCCGGTCTGCTGTTTGATATGCGATGGAGTCGATATTTTCTTCGAGATCTTCTTCAGGAGTCTGCCTTATGGCTCGGTTCTCCACTTGATCAATATGCGAGAGAATTTAGCGGAATTATCGTACGTTGGGAGAAGGCCTACAATATGCTTCAGGTCAGTCGGATAAAGCAGCGTAAGCACTGGAAAGTACAGCTAACAGGTGTAATTAAAATGTTGGTCACGGATGAATGGCACTGGTATGAGTCACTTCGGCACTCCATACCTCAGGCAGATTGCTTCCCGCGCCAGGCTGTGTCGATGATCGGACAAGAACACAGGGAGGATTTGCTCCGTATCGTATTGGATAGTTGCCGGGAGTTAAACGCGTACCATAATACATCGATTCCACTTGGGGAGGGTGGTAACGCTCCACTGTACGGACGAAGTGGGCAACTGGATTCGCTGGAACTCGTGTCATTACTTGCAGTGGTAGAGCAGGGAATCGAAGATCGATGGGGGACGGGGATGGGAGCCGCACTGGCGGAGATGGCTGTTGCTTCCATGCCGGAAAGCCCATATCAGACTGTAGGTTCACTTGTTGATTATCTCGCACAGCAATGGGCGCCTGCCGGTGAGGAGGATGCAAGATGTTGAACCAATTCTTGCTTGAACGATTCGCGGAACAGGGACAGCATCCTGCACTGATCTGGAAAGATCAGGAGTACAGCTATCAGTGGCTGCTGGAACAGGTTGGCATCATGAGTAAGTGGATTACAGCAGAAGGGCTGACTGGGCAACTTGTAACGCTGGAGGAAGACTATTCCCCCTATGCAGCGGCAGCATTGGTTGCTTTGCTCGGACAAGGGTGTATCGTGCTCCCCATGGATCGTTACCTGGTTGAAGCCAAGCGAGAGGAATACATCCAACTGGCACAGGTGAAATGGCGTTTGGGCATTGAAGAAGGCAAGTTGTGCATTCGGCAAACGTGTGAATTATCGGGAGAGGTTCCTGTGTTGTTATCCTCGCTGATACAGGAGGGCGTAGGCGGACTGGTACTCTTTTCATCTGGATCAACCGGAGTAAGCAAAGCGACTGTCCATCGTGCAGATCGGCTGTTACATCGTTTTCGGCGGCAGGTTCGGCCTTTGCGAACGATTCCATTCATGATGTTTGATCATATCGGTGGTGTGAATACCATGCTGCAATCCCTGTCCAGTGGGGGCTGTCTGTGTATCATTGCGGATCGATCTCCCGAAGAAGTGTGCCGAACGATTGAGAAGTTTCGTGTGCAGGCTCTTCCGGTCTCTCCAACATTCATGAATCTGTTGCTGCTGGGCAGAAATGATGAGGGGTATGATCTATCCAGTCTCGAAGTTGTGTCATACGGATCGGAAGTGATGCCTGAATCCGTACTGGCAGCCTGGAACCGGAGATTTCCACAACTAAGGACGATACAAGCCTATGGCATGTCTGAACTGGGCATTCTGCCAACCCGCTCCAAAGAGCCAGGCTCGTTGCTGTTTTCCATTCAAGATGAAGGGGTCAAGTACCGGGTGGTGGAAGGAGAATTGCAGATCCATACCGAAACTGCGATGATCGGATATTTGAATGCACCTTCACCTTTTACAGAGGACGGGTGGCTACGTACTGGGGATGAAGCTGTGCTGGAGCAGGGTTACATTCGTATTCTGGGACGTCGTTCCGAGATCATTAACGTAGGGGGACGGAAAGTGTATCCTGCCGAGGTCGAGGGTGTTCTGGAAGAGATGGAATGTATTGAAGCGGCCGTAGTTTCGGGAGAACAGAGTGGTATCACTGGTCAGAGGGTGAAGGTGACGATCCGGCTGGCTACAGAATGTACTCTCACCGATCTGCGGCGATCCATCTGGGAATATTGTCGGGACAAGCTGCCTTCATACAAGATTCCGCAGAAAATCGTAATTACACAGGGAGCGCTCGTAAGTTCAAGAATGAAGAAAATACGAAAACCGATGACTTCGACACCCTTCGCCTCGGCTGGGAAATAGGTCGCTGCCTCGAAGAGTTTCACCTTGCTTGAATCGCTATCGAACCTTAAACATCGTATTGATGGGATAAACAAGAAAAGTAAAAACCTAACGAATCTCAGTAACGTTATTGCTTCAAAAATACGGCTTCTGGTCTCGAAAATCGACGTATTGGACGAAATAAGGTCTCTCTGATTCGTTAGGCATTTAACCCGCGTATAATGAAGCGAATAAGGTGTGCTGGGTTCGTTAGGATATGACGTATAAGATACAGAAGAGGCTGTCCTTGGTCTGATATGCTACCCATACAGTAACAGGATTTTATTATTTTATCTGTCTACTTTATGGGGAGCATATCACCTGGAGGACAGCCTTTTTGAAGTTATTTTCCCTTGTTAGCTGTATTTATCTCAGGCCTCTAGCTGGTTGTTTAACCTCAAGTTTCATCAGGGAGAATCCGTATGCTTCCAGATCGAGGGTCAGTTTATTTTGCCGAGCTTCCACGGTGTTTGATGTGAACAGATTTCGCCAGACGTTACGATCTGCCAAAGGGAGTTCAAGGGTACACGGCTCATCACCCGCATTCAGCACAAGAAGCATGCGCTCTCCCGTCTGCGAATCCAATCGTTCGATGGCAAGACAAGGGTCTCCGGCTTTCGCATATACAATCTTCAGTTCCGTGCTGCGCAGGGCAGGGTGCTGTTTGCGAAGGGAAATCGTACGGGTGAAGAATTCCAGAAGCTCGCGATTCTGCTTGGTCTCATCCCACTCCATACACTTGCGGCAACCCGGATCATATCCCCCGTCAAGCCCCACTTCGTCTCCATAATAGATACATGGCACACCTGGATACGTAAGTAGTAACGTAACGGCAAGTTTCATCTTGCGCTCATCTCCATCACACAAGGACAGCAGTCTGGGTGTATCATGACTTCCAAGCAGATTGAAGGCGGCTTCCGTTACAGGCTGTGAATAGGCTGCAAGCAGTTTGCCGATCTCATTGGCGAATCCAAGTCCATCGAGCTTGCCATGCACCGTATAGTCCAATACCGAATTGGTAAACGGATAATTCATCACGGCATCGAACTGGTCTCCCTGAAGCCACATGAGCGAGTCATGCCAGATCTCACCAAGCAAATAGGCGTCAGGCTTGATGGCTTTTACCGTCTGACGGAATTCGCGCCAGAACTGATGATCCACCTCGTTGGCTACATCGAGCCTCCAGCCGTCAATGTCCATCTCTTCAATCCAGAAACGTCCTACCTCCAGCAGATATGCTTTCACCTCAGGGTGTTCTGTATTTAGCTTCGGCATAAGCGGTTCAAAGGCAAAAGTGTCATAAGTCGGTATGCCATCCTCCACACGTGGCGGCCAGTCCTTGATATAAAACCAGTCTGCGTAGGGGGAAGAGGCTCCATTCTTCATGACATCGACAAAAGGAGGGAACTCTCTGCCGGAATGATTGAATACCGCATCCAGAACGACACGTATGCCGCGCTGATGACAGGCGTCCACGAACGCCTTGAACTGTTCATTGGTTCCGAAGTGAGGATCAACTTTCATGTAATCGCCTGTATTGTATTTGTGATTCATCGTGGCCTCGAACAGCGGACAGAAGTAGATGGCATTGATGCCAAGCTGACTTATATGATCCAGATGATCCAGCACACCTTGGAGATCACCGCCGAAGAAGTTCACCGGTGTAGGTTCTCCTCCCCAGGGTTCTGCATTTTTGGGACTGATGGATGGATCGCCATTGGCATAACGTTCAGGGAAAATCTGATAAAACACAGCGTCCTTAACCCAGGCAGGCGGTTCAAAAATGTCGACTGGATTCATAAATGGAAAATCAAAAAATTCAAGTGGATGATCAGGCAGCGCCTGCTCGAATCCACGTTCTGTCATCCAGACTGATTCCTCTCCCTGAATCAGTTGGAATCCATACCGCAATCTGCGATAGGGAGGTGAAGTCTCAGCTTCCCAATAATCGAACATTTCATCCCGGGCAAAGATGTGCATAGGGATATGTGTGATCGTCCGATCCCAGGCATATTTGTCACCGGTAATGGCAATCACCGCATCCAGATCCCCACGTTTGGACCGAAGTCGGAGGTGCATGGTCGAGCGGTCATAAGCATAAGACCAATTGAGTTTGGGGCGGTGGTAGATGGCTTCAAGAATCATGTAAATCACTCCTCGTCAGATGATGAAATTCAGATAAAAGCGGCCATTAAACGCAAAAAAGGCACAACCTCAATTGTTCACGAGGTTGTACCTTTCGGCAGCATAGCCTTTTGATTATAGTGCTATTATACGAACTAACGCAGCAAAAGAAAACACTTTTTTTCCTTAAATTTCAAAAATTCTTAAAAAGGATAAAACGATGATTCCATTCACACGTGAACGCCAGAATAGTGTAGTCTGACGTTATACATGTGTGGCTGCTTTACATTTGATAGCCGAGTTTTTCGCCATAGGCTCTGATTTCAGCATGGTATTGTTGAATGCTTTTGATTCCTAATGCAATCTTGTCATTACCTTGTTTAAGGAGCTTGCTGTTTACTTTTGTTTTGGCAACAGACTTTTTGAACAATTGATATCCTTCAAGCTGAGCATAGCTGCCTTTGATCAGTTTGGCATGGATTTTTTTCAGTTCAGCGTTCTCCGGTTTGATCTGTTTCAGCATGGAGACATACTTGGTGTAGTTAGGGATGGCTGTATTATTTAGTTTCAGATAGAAGGATTTGCGATTGGAAGATGTGATGTACGTGCTGCCACCCACTGCATTCAAGGCTTTCTTCTCGTATACGGCAGGATCAGTCAATGCATCCAGGTAGTTGAGGAAATCTTCTTCTTCGACTGTAGGAATCGGTTCTTGTTCTGACGTGTCAACTTCTTCATAGTATTCGTCTTCTGAATATGTAGTGGTTGAGTCATCCGCAGCAGCGGCATAGGACCCTGCTGGTGCGAACACCCCGCCGAGCAATACAAAGCTCATAATAAATGATAAAATCCAAGATTTCTTCACGTTAAAAATTCCCCTATCTATAGATGTGATTTTATTCCAATGGATAATCTAACATAGTACGACAAGAAATTACAGGAATTGTTTTACAGTTGATTCATCAGTTAATCGCATATGAATGAATAATGATTCACTATCCAAAAGGACATGTATTAGATGAAGCTACAAGTAAGAAGAGAAATGTGCATGTTAAGTTATAGAGAAAAAAATACATATATGGTTTATGTATAGCCGTATTATATCGATATATATTGTATTGGTTGGGTTAATATATCTTCATTTAATGTTGTTTTATGAAGTTGAAGAGTTCGACAGGGAGTGAGAAGTTTTTCCAAAAAAAATGCTTGTATAATGATTTCAACTCTATTACAATACAATTGATAATGAGATTCAATATCATTTAGAGGAAAAAGGGGAGACGGATTTCATGTATAAAGTAAAGAAAAAGCTATACATTTATGCAGCACTTATTCTGATGATTTCACTACTTGCTGGTTGTGCTTCGGGTGGAAGTGCCGAGACAACGAATACGTCCAGCCAAGTTGCAAGTAGCAATGAGAGCAATAATGAAAGTGATACAACTGCCAGTGCGACTGAAGATCAGACCCGAGTGATCAAACATGCCATGGGCGAAACCACAATCAAGGGAACCCCGCAAAAGATCGTGACACTGTTCCAGGGTGCGAATGATGTCGTTGTTGCACTTGGCGTGAAACCGACAGGCGTGGTTGAATCCTGGGTTCAGCAGCCGGTATATGAATATTTGAGAGCAGATCTGGATGGAGTTCCACAAGTAGGACAGGAATCGCAGCCCAATCTGGAAGAGATCAACAAGTTGAAACCCGACTTGATTATTGCTACGAAGATCAGACATGAAGAGATCTATGAGCAACTGTCGCAGATCGCACCAACGGTAGTGACGGAGACGCTGTTTGACTGGAAAGAAACGGTGAAAACTGTTGGAGAAGCGATGAATATGGTTGAGCAATCGGATAAATTGTTGTCTGATTGGGATGGCCGTGTAGCTGATTTCAAAGAGAAAATGGGGGATCGTCTGCCAATTGAAGCAACCATCACGAACTTTAGAGCCGATCAGGTTCGTATTTTCTACATGGGATATGCAGGTAAGATTCTGAATGAACTTGGGTTCACCAGACCTGCCGGACATGACGCAGACACATGGGGAGTTGAATTGACTTCCAAAGAAAACATTCCGGATATGAATGCAGACATGATCTTCAACTTCAACTCAGGCACAGAAACAGATGCCATCCAGAAAAATTATGATGATTGGACCAGCAGTCCACTGTGGAAAAACCTTGATGCAGTCAAGAACAACCAACTGGTTCAGGTCGATGAAGTGGCCTGGAACATGGCAGGTGGATACACATCGGCCAACATGATGCTGGACGATCTATATAAGCAGTTCAACCTGAACTAACTAACAGGAGCAGGACCTGCCATGCACCAGGACATTCGTTAACGAAGTGTATGGGCAGGCAGGTCTTTTATCATTTTACAGATGAAAGAGTGAGAGTATGTTTCCCCTTTTTACAAAGGCAAGCGCCAAGATCTATGGACTGGCTGGTTTATTCATATTACTTCTACTTGCTTGCCTAGCCAGTATGATTCTGGGACGTACACATATCACGTTTCAGATGGCATGGGAAGCACTGCATTTCTATGACGAGAGTTCTGTGGAACATGTGGTTCTGCTGACGGAACGGTTGCCACGTACAGTTATTGCTGCCGTTGTGGGAGCAAGTCTGGCCGTGGCGGGTGGACTCATGCAGGCATTGACACGTAACCCGCTGGCATCGCCAAGTGTGTTCGGGATCAATGCCGGGGCGATCTTTTTTATTGTCATTGCCATCGTGGTATTGTCCGTATCTTCGCTAACCACCATGATGTGGTTTGGTTTTGCAGGGGCTGCCGTTGCGGCGGCAATTGTATATGGGCTAGGTTCCCTCGGTCGTGATGGCCTGACACCGATCAAAATTGTACTGGCGGGTACGGCTATCTCAGCATTGTTTGCCTCGTTCACACAGGCCATTCTGGTGCTGGATGGAACCGGATTGCAGGATGTATTGTTCTGGCTTGCCGGTTCAGTTAGCGGGCGGACATTGGATATGTTATATCCTGTTCTGCCGTACATGACAGCCGCAGCCATTGTCTCTCTGTTCATGGGCAGAGCCATCAATCTGCTCTTGACGGGTGATGATATCGCCAAAGGCATGGGACAGAATGTACTTTTGGTCAAGGTGCTCATGGGAATTGTTACGGTATTGCTGGCGGGTGGTTCGGTTGCCGTAGCCGGTTCGATCGGGCTCGTTGGTCTGGTTGTCCCACATATCATGCGTGCACTTGTAGGCAACGATTACCGCTGGCTCGTTCCTTACTCTATTGTAGGGGGAGCGATTCTGCTGTTGTCTGCGGATGTGGTGGCAAGGCTGGTGATTATGCCGCAGGAAGTTCCACTTGGTGTCATGACTGCACTGATTGGCGGACCCTTCTTCGTGTACATTGCCCGTAAGGGGGTGACGAAGATATGAGGAAGCTGTTGACTTTCCGCAACAAAAAAGACACCGTCTCGGTGCAAATGGAACGAAAATCATTGGTTGTCATCGGCACGTGTATCCTCTTGTTCCTGGTGGCCGGAGTTGTTGGTACCAGTGTGGGCAGTGACTTTATCTCTCCGCTGGATGTGCTTCGAACGATATTCGGTCTGAATGAAGGGGAGCATGACTTCGTCGTGCTGACCTTAAGACTGCCACGGGTGTTATTATCTCTGCTCGTAGGAGCAGCCCTCGGTATGTCAGGCGCACTTCTGCAAGGTATTATCCGTAATCCGCTGGCCTCACCGGATGTCATCGGCATCACCGGCGGCGCGGCCGTTGCAGCTGTAGGTTTTGTTACGTTGCTGGGTGGAGCGGTAAGTATCAAGTTGTTGCCGTTGTTCGCCATTGCTGGCGCAATTGTGACGGCATTGATCATCTACGTGCTTGCCTGGAAAAAGGGAGTCAGTCCGATCCGTCTGGTGCTGATCGGAATTGGAGTTTCAGCTATTACCGGAGCCGGAACCACCTTTATGCTGATCCTGAGTCCGTTCTACACGGCAGGTCAAGCCTATATCTGGCTGACAGGAAGTGTATATGGAGCATCGTGGACTGATGTCCAAACGATTTTACCGGTTATCGTAATCGTTGTACCGCTGGCGATCTGGTTCGCCCGTAGTCTGAATGCACAGGAGTTCGGGGATGATCTGGCTACGGGATTGGGTGTTACCGTTCAACGGCATCGTTCGGCATTGTTGTTATGCAGTGTATTGCTGGCGGGAATTGCCGTGGCAGTAGCCGGAACCATTGGGTTTGTTGGCCTGATCGCTCCGCATATTGCCCGGAAAATGGTTGGACGGATGTTCGGCAGTATGTTAATTGTGTCTGGCCTAGTCGGTGCTTTGCTTGTATTTGCAGCAGATCTGATTGCCCGCACAGCTTTTCTACCGTTAGATGTTCCCGCAGGGGTATTCACCGCAGGCGTAGGCGCACCATTTTTCCTGTATTTGTTGTTCAAGAATCGAAATCAGTTTTGAGGAGGAGCGAGCTGTGAGTATTCTGGAAGCCAAGGAGCTTACGATCTCCTATGGAGCAGATCCTATTATTGAAAATTTGAACCTGACCATTCCCAAGGGACAGATTACCGTCCTGATTGGTAGCAACGGCTGTGGTAAATCTACGCTGCTGCGTACGATGGCCCGGTTGCTGAAATCCAGCTCCGGTTCGGTGCTGCTGGATGGCGAAGAGATTGCAAAGCTGCCAACCAAGGAAATTTCAAGACGCATGTCCATCCTGCCACAGGGCCCGACCGCTCCGGAAGGCTTGACGGTGAACCAACTGGTTAAGCAAGGACGTTATCCACATCAAACATGGCTGAAGCAATGGTCACGAGAGGATGAGCGCATGGTTAAGCTGGCACTTGAATCCACACATCTGACAGAACTCGCGGATCGACCTGTGGATGCATTGTCCGGTGGACAGCGTCAGCGTGCCTGGATTGCGATGACACTTGCGCAGGGTACCGAAACGCTGCTGCTGGATGAACCTACAACCTATCTGGATATGACACATCAGATTGATATCCTCGATCTGTTGTTTGAGTTGAACGAACGGGAAGGGCGCACGATTGTCATGGTACTTCATGATCTGAATCTGGCATGTCGTTATGCGCATCACATTGTGGCTGTTCACAACAAGTCGATCTACGCAGAAGGTAAACCGGAAGATATTGTTACACAGGACATGGTCCGTAAAGTCTTCCAGATGGAGTGTGAGATTGCAGTTGATCCGCTATTCGGCACACCAACCTGTATCCCGCACGGACGGGGAAGGAAGCTGAATGGGGAACAGCGTTATACACAATTGGCT
Organism: Paenibacillus sp. GQ49; assembly: GCF_059759055.1. NCBI lineage: Bacteria > Bacillati > Bacillota > Bacilli > Caryophanales > Paenibacillaceae > Paenibacillus > Paenibacillus sp. GQ49. The sequence goes on along the minus strand of NZ_JCAXEL010000010.1, from coordinate 165,141 downwards.
TGAAGATCAAAAAGTCCGCTCTTGATTCGTTCAATAGTTATTCAAAACTCCACATCGACTCCATTGCATGATCATGCAGATGACAAATTAGGCAAGCCGTTGGTAAAACCATGTCCCAGGCTTGCCTGGTTTGTTGTGCCTGTTATTCGATAAAAGCCTACCTGCATCAACTTAAACCACACGAAATTCAATCTTATTTTCCCTTAAAAGTTTATTATTGACAATATAACTCGAATTGCCATAAAATAGATTTTATATGATATTGATAATCATTATCAATATATAATTACAAAAAAAATTGATGAAGTATGAACTATATAAGTTTAATTCAAATTTCACACCTTAACGGAGGGGGCAGAACAGATCTGAAGAAGCGTAGCGTGCGCCTTTATCACCGGATTTCCCCTTTGTAAAGGGATTCAAAAAAATCTGGGGATAACAGCGATCGGAAGATGGTTCTGACCGCGCAGTGATTTCGTGTAAAAACAGTATTCAACTTATATAGGAGCGAGTACTTTCATTCGATCGAGGAGGATTTTCAGTGTTTCCGAAAGGGATTCATAATCTGCAAAACCGACTCATTATAAGCAAAGCGAGAGAAATGGGCATCACCTGTGAGCCACTTCTTGAGGGATGCGAAGATTTTCTGAAGCTGTCTGTAGGGGACAAAGAGATCATCATTAACAAAACCAGATCTCATCGTCTGCCGTTAATCGCTGGACTGCTCGCGAAGAACAAGCAGGCATGTAATATGTTGCTGCATGAACAGGGAATGCCTGTACCGTCATTTATCGTGATCCCGGAGATGGGAAGCGAAGCAGTAGCTTTTCTGAATAGATACGGCTCTATTGTAGTGAAACCACTGGATGCGAGCAGCAGCATGGGCGTGACGCTGGATGTGCGTACTGAAGAAGAACTGGAGACAGCCATTCAGCTTGCGAGTGTCCACGGCAGCAGCATTATGTTACAGCAATATGTGACCGGGATTGATTACAGAGTGCTGATCATCAACGGAGAAGTGGCGGCTGTGAACCAGTATCGGCCTGTCTATGTTGAGGGAGACGGAACTTCAACCGTTCGAGCGTTAATTGAGCAGTTGAATCAGGAACGAATCGAGATGACACTCATTGGCGAGTATGAAGCGTTTCCCGAGGTCAATGCAGACACGGAACGACTGCTGGAGGTATTACATGCACAAGGGACAACACTGGATGAAGTTCCTGCCGCGGGAAAAGAAATTGAGTTATACAATCTCCGCAATTCTGCCGCCGGAAAAATCAGTGAATTCTACAAGGATTGTACCGAAATCATTCATCCCGAAAATGCCCGGATGATCATTCAGGCGGCAAAGACTCTTCAGATCGATGTAGCAGGAGTTGATGTTCGTTGTCGTGATATCCGCACTCCGATCTCCAGAGATCAGGGAGGCATCCTGGAAGTGAACGCCTTGCCAGATCTGACACACCACGTCTTTCCCCATGGTGGAACAACTCGTGATGTGGTTCGGTTATACCTGGAATACCTGTGTCAGGAGCAACTTCAATATAAGATATACAGCTTATAACAACGGATAAAAGATGCAGAACAAGAATCACAGGCAGCAGGTTCAGCCTGAATCGATTATAAGGAGCGTTAGAGGGCTATGTCAGTAGAGGTGCAGACGGAATATCTGAAGATGCAAAATGAGAAGGAATCCAATGCAAGATCGTACCCGAGACATTTCCCGCTTGTCATTAGCAAGGCCCATGGGGTGAAGATTACCGATACGGAAGGCCGCGTATTCTACGACTGCCTGGCTGGTGCAGGAACATTGGCGCTGGGGCATAACCATGACACGGTGGTCAACGCCATTCGCGATGTTCTGGATCAGCAGATTCCGCTTCATACACTGGATTTGGCAACGCCGCTGAAGCTTGCATATATGCAAGAACTGTTCTCCATTCTTCCAGCAGAGATGCGAGATAAAGCCAAAATTCAGTTCTGTGGTCCATCGGGAGCCGATGCAGTAGAAGCAGCCATTAAGCTAGTCAAACATGCCACAGGTGGCAAGTCCATTCTTGCCTTTCAGGGAGGTTATCACGGTTCGACCCAAGCGACGATGTCGATGAGTGGCAACCTGAGCAAGAAGCAACATCTGCAAAGCCTGCTGCCCGATGTACATTTCCTGCCGTTCCCTTATGAATACCGCTGCCCATTTGGTGTTGGTGAAGGTATGACGGCCCGGTTAAGTTCACAGTATATCGAGAACTTGCTCGATGATTGCGAGAGCGGTATTGCCGCACCGTGTGGGGTCATTGTGGAGACGGTGCAGGGTGAAGGTGGAGCCATTCCTGCAGATATCGAATGGCTGAGGGAGCTGCGCCGAATCACAGCAGAGCGAAGTATTCCGCTCATCATCGACGAAGTGCAGACAGGCATCGGACGGACAGGCCGGATGTTTTCATTTGAACATGCCGGAATCATACCCGATGTAATCATCTGCTCCAAAGCAGTTGGCGGAAGTCTGCCCATGTCTGTTGTCATTTACCGAGAAGAACTGGACCAATGGCAACCTGGAGCACACACAGGTACGTTCCGTGGCAATCAGCTGGCCATGGCTGCGGGACTTGCTACACTTCGTTATATTCGGGAACAGGATGTTCTACACAACGTACATTTGCGCAGTGAGCAGTTCATGAATCAACTGAATGCAATGAAAGAGCGGTATGCAGAGATTGGTGACGTGCGAGGCAGAGGACTGATGATCGGCGTTGAGGTGGTTGATCCAATGGGACGCAAGGATCGTCTGGGACATTATCTGCCTAATGGTGCACTTGCTGAGTCTATTCAGCGTGAATGTTTCAAGAATGGATTAATTGTGGAACTGGGCGGGCGTCATTCAGCGGTTGTTCGTTTTCTGCCGCCTCTGAATATTACGGAACAAGAATCGGGTGCGATCCTGGCGATATTTGAGAAATCAGTAGCTGAAGCGATTGCCCTAGCAACGGCTGCATGTTGAAGCTATCCCTGATGAAAAGGCATGCAGTATTACTCGCGATTCTGATCGGTGCCTTTTCGCTGGTGCTGACCAACAGTGCATTTAACCTGCTGCTGCCTTATTTTGTGCAATACTATCAGATCTCTACCACAGCAGGCGGATGGATCATTGCGCTGTACATGCTGGCTATGACGTTAACAATGCCGCTGGCTTCCCTGATCGTGGACCGAATGGGTCGTAAGCAGACGTATATGCTGGGCATCACCATCTATGGACTGTTCTCGGTGGCAGGTGCGTTGTTTTATCACTCTATCGAAGTACTCCTGATGGTCCGTTTCATGCATGGCGTTGCCGCGGGGCTGATGATTCCGTTATCGCTTGTGCTGCTGTTTGATGTATACGGACCGGAGGTAAGGGGGCGAATTACCGGAGCGTGGGGCTTGCTGCTTATGCTGGCTCCGGCTGCTGGGCCAACGCTGGGTGGCTTCATCATACAGTATGGACGGCTTGAAATGTTGTTCTGGCTCAATGTGCCACTGGCTATATTCTCGTTGATCGGCTGCGGTCGAGTCATTCAGACCTATATTCCTGCCCGCAGGAAAAAATGGCATCCGACCAGTGTCATGCTACTGATCTGCGCGGTAGGTGCCCTTAGTCTGGGGTTACAGTTGTATGCGAGTCCTGTCGTGGCGGTATGGGTACCTTGGATATTGATTGCTATCGGTGTATTGCTGCTCATTCGTTTTGTCCAGACCGAGAACAGTCGCAAGGAACCACTGATCCGGTACCAGTTGTTGCGGCGTAATGCTGTCTTTCCGCTGACGGTATTGATCTCGACGATTCAGGATTGTGTCATGTTTGGGGTGATCTTTGCATTGCCGTTATTGTTCCAGGACGTTTTCCACCTATCGCCGGCCCTGTCCGGTGCACTGTTCATTCCCTTATCGATCTGTACAAGTCTATTCATGTGGATTGGCGGCAGCTTGCTGGATCGCGGTCGGTCCATGCATTTTATCGCATGGGGCACGTTGCTGGTGTCCATATCGATCTTGTCGTTTGCGGTTGTGCCGATGGGAGCATCGATCTGGATCATCGGTATGCTCATGGCGTGCCGTGGAATTGGTGTTGGTCTGTCAGGCATGAGTATCTCTGCGATTGGTCTGCAAGCATTACCGGACGAAGACATGCACGAAGGGTCGGTGTTATCAACCACGATTGAGCGTCTGGCTTCTTCGTTTGCGGTGATGGGCATGACCCTATATTACGATATGCGTTGGCAATGGCTTGCCGGGGCAGGAACGTCCATGGAGATGGCAAAATGGGGAGCACTCAAAGAGATCTGTATCGGACTTGGCTGCGCCATACTGCTTACACTTCCCCTGGTCTTACTTATAACCCGAAAGAAGGTTGGCATCATTGTTCGAGATGGAAAACAAGCTCCGGTCTGAGGCTGAGCAGCAGGCCCGTGAACATTCATGCAAGCTGCTGCTGAACTGTTACATCCGTGAGCTTGCGTTAGAGAAGGAAAGCGATATTTGGATCAATCCAAATATGCTGACGTACACTGTTGCTTTTCAAGCCAGTAGGGTGAAGGTGACAGGACGCTTGTCTTATTACTCTGCCATTGGGGAGCATGAATACCTCAGCATGGAATCTGGCGGGGAAGCGGTGCATTATAGCGACCTGGTTCGTTGGATCACATCTGAGCTAAGCGGGAATGGGGAACAGGGAGCGAGTTCGGATCAACATGGAATGAAGAAAAGCGTGATGGAAATGAAGCGTTCATTTGAGCTGGAGAATGTACATCCATGGGATGAGAATACGAATCGCGTAGAGGCGGCGTATGCCAGAGATTTTGCACAAAAGGTAGATAACAGTGTGGAGAACCTTACGTTGTATATCGAACAAGCAGCTGGTCTCGACATCCACGATTATTGTACATCGGAACAGTCACTGTTGTATGGTCATCCGTTCCATCCGTTCCCGAAGAATTCCAAAGGCTTCAGTGAGCAGGATGTTCAGAAGTACAGTCCAGAGTTACGGACATCATTTCAACTCTGTTATATCGCCGTGAGGCAGGATGTCTATATGCAGGAATGGGTGGATGAAGAGGCGGTAATGGATTTGCAAGACCTCCTGAGGAGCCATGTGGAACCTGTTTTAAAAGAAAAGAGTGAAATGTATGGGCTACTGCCTGTCCATCCATGGCAATATGCGTACATATCACGGTTGACCGAGGTACAGTCTTATCTTCGAGATGAAAAATTAATTCTGCTTGGTAGTGCGGGGCCTACCGTCTATCCAACCTCTTCGGTTCGTACGGTTTATGTTCCCGAATGGAACTGCAATATCAAGCTGTCACTGAATATGCAGATCACCAACATGATTCGCACCAATAGTGCTGAGCAGATGCGCAGAACACTGGATGCCTCCAAGTACGTCAGGCGGCATGACTGCTTCGGTGCTGAACCGAACACGCATATTGCGTATGAGACAGGTGTAGCGACTTGTGCTTTTGAAGATGAAGAGTTAACCAGTCTGTTTACGATAGCTTATCGGCCCATTGAGTTTGATGTTGAGAATACGTATGTCTTATCCAGTCTGGTTGAAGCACCGCTTCCCAGGATGCGGTCGAGACTGATGACGATGCTGGGTGGTGGACGTGACATTGCCGAGCGTTGGCTGGAACGTTATCTGAAATGTTCGCTGCTGCCGATTGTACGGGCGGCGGGAGAGAAAGGCATTCATTTTGAAGCTCATTTGCAGAATACCCTTGTGACCTTAAAGGATGGGTTGCCTGTGGATTTTATCGTCCGCGATCTGGAAGGGGTCAGTGTGGATGAGGAACTTATCCTTGAGCAGGATCGTGCTGCGTCCGATTTATTATTTTATTCGCGAGAGAAAGCCTGGGCGCGGACATCGTACTATTTTATCGTCAATCATCTGGGGTCTCTGATTCATGCGATGGCGCGAGACGTGAACGTATCCGAGGAGCGTTTCTGGAAGCAGGTACGTGAGGTGCTTGTGGATGAACTGGAACGAACGGGCAATGCATATGTGCGACATCTGCTGACAACGGATGCATTCTTGGCCAAACAAAATTTGGTGAGTTGTCTAAGGGGTATCAGCCAGACCCCGGCCTACGTGCCGGTGAGCAATGTAATGAAACGAATAGGGAGTGAAGTGCGTGGGAGTCGTGGGATACAGGGCTGAAGCAGGCGGCAAGACAGAAGCAGTCTACTTGGGTGTACAGGAACGGATCATGCGGCAGACACTGGAGGCGATGTGGTTCGAAGGCATTCTGGACAGTCATGTGAGTGGAAGCGAATGGCGAACCAGCGGCCTTACATCTTACGGTCATTCTGTGGCGTACACGTGTGAAGCCGAGCGGAAGTTTTCATTTGGCCGGGTGAAGGTGAAGAAGGGTTCGATTCAAAGAGAGGGCGTACCCTGCACCGATCTGGATCTGTTTTTGGAAGAAATTGTGCTGAACGCGTTGAAGGGTGCAAATGTGACTGCTTTTATCCAGGAACTGCTTGAAACGATGGCAAAGGACAGCCAGTGCCAAGCTATATTGCCCTTGAACATTCCGAATGAAGATCGGCATTATGATGCGCTCGAAAGTCATATGACCGACGGTCATCTGTACCATCCGAGTTATAAGTCGAGGCTGGGATTTTCTTTGAAAGACAATCTGGCCTATGGCCCTGAATTTAACTCGGAGGTTTCATTAGTCTGGGTTGCTGTGAAAAAAGAATTTGCTCAGACCGCTGTATCCGTAGGGTATAGCTCTGAAGAACTGGTGGGGCAACATCTGACCGCAGAGGATATGCAACGATTTCATCAGATCCTGCAACAACAAGGTCGTACGGACATGGGTGAGAACGTCAACGCATATGCTACGAGTGCAGATCAGCTTGGGAGCAGTGCCGAGGTTGGTGAAAGCGTTGGAGAGACAATCCAAGCGAAGCTTCATGAGGCAGTTCGTGAAAAAGGCGAAACAGTCCGTAGCTCGGGTAGGGAAGACGGCAAGGTTGGTATAGGAATAGGTTCTGACATTGGTGATCGATATGTATTCATTCCGGTTCATCCATGGCAGTGGGAGCATCAGTTGGAGTCGGTATATGCCCGTCAGCTGATGGATGGGGACATCGTGTATCTTGGTCCATCGTCTTCGCCCTATCGTGCGCAGCAGTCGATCCGTTCGCTATCGAACCGGATGAACCTGGACGCCCCTTACCTCAAGCTGGCTCTCAGCATTACCAATACATCGAGTACACGTATTCTGGCACAGCACACAACCCAGAATGCACCGCTGATCAGCGACTGGCTGGATAAACTCGTTCGTGATGATGAGCTGTTGCAACGGACGCAGTTTGGCATTTTAAAAGAAATCATGGGACTGTCGTTCCGTTATGAGCAGTTGCCTGCAACCCAGTATGGACGGGCCTACGGTACACTCGGTGCCATCTGGCGGGAGAATGTATCGGTTCATCTGAAGGAAGGTGAGACGGCATGGCCGCTCAATGCATTGATGTTGGTGCAGCCGGATGGTGTTCCATTTATCCAGGATGCTGTAGAACGACATGGTGTGGAAAAGTGGAGCGAGGCCCTTGTTCGCACAGTTACCCTGCCGATTATCCATTTGCTCTATGCACACGGGATTGCGCTGGAATCTCATGCTCAAAATATTATTTTGGTACTGGAAGATGATCTGCCAAAACGAATCCTTATCAAGGATCTGCATGATGGTGTTCGCTATGTACCGGATCAACTGTTGCACCCGGAACGGGCACCGAAGCTGAACCCGGAGCCGGAAACCCACCGCAAGTTCAATCGGTATTCATTCATCTATGCCGGAGATGTGTCGGAAGTCCGTGACTATACGTATGACGCATTCTTCTTTATCTGCATGACGGATATTGCGCTGGCTTTGGAGAAGTTTGGTTTGTCAGAGGAAGCGTTCTGGCAGCTGTGCGCAGGTGTAATTGTAGATTATCAGCGAGAGCACCCGGAGTATACGAAACGGTTTGTGGCATTTGACCTTTTTGCCGAAGATGCACTGATCGAAGAGATGACCAAGCGCCGTCTGTATGGGGATGGAGAGTTATATTTCCGCAAGGCGAGCAATCCGCTCAAGATATCAAAGGATGTACTTGAATCAAAGAGAACACCCGAATTAAAGGGAATCGTCGAATGAGAATTAACACGCTGAAGGAAAAAATTGCACGCAAACAGCCTGTCTACGGTCTTTTTGTATCCATACCACACCCAGTGATCATCGAGATGATCGGACATGCAGAATATGACTTTGTCATTATTGATCTGGAACATGCCGCAACATCGATGGAATCGGTGGAAGAGTTGGTTCGTGCGGCGGAACTGGTGGGCCTAACCCCGTTGGTTCGGATTTCGAAGGTGGAGCGAGCGGAGATTCTTAAAGTGCTGGACTGTGGCGCCCAAGGCATCGTCATTCCGCATGTCGAGCAACTGGAGCAGGTGGAGGAAGCGGTTCGTCACGCCTACTATCATCCGGTTGGCACGCGTAGCTTGAACAGCGGTCGTCCGGGTGTATTCGGGAAATATCCACTCACGGGATACGTTGGGAAAGCGAACGAACAAGTGATGGTTGTACCCATGATCGAAAGTGTGGAGGGTGTGCGGCAAAGTGCACAGATTCTGTCTCACCCTCAGGTGAGCTTTGTATTGGAAGGGGCAGCGGATCTGTCGCAATCCCTCGGTGTGCCATGGCAGACCGAGCACCGGGATGTGAGACGTGCGCTGGATGAATTACATGCTACCGCCCAGCAGTGCGAAGTACCTTATGCAACGGTCACCAGAGGTGTGGAGGATATGTCTCTCTGGGCTGAGCGGGGAGTACATATATATGTGCTTGGTGATGATCGGAATACGGCGTTTCGGGCATATGCCCAAAAACGGAATGACTACAGGAATGCGGGTGGGCAGATATGAAACCTAGTGTATGGCATGCGATTGATGAACTGCAACGCGGGATGGAAGAACCGGTATGTGCGTACGTTTACGACCTGGCTGGCATTCAGGAACAAGTACGTCGGATGTTAGGCTGTATGCCCGGAAACACACAGTTGTTTTACGCCATCAAGGCGAATCCAGATCCGCGCATCATTGAGGCGTTGCTTCCACTGGTGAAGGGTTTTGAAGTGGCTTCGATTGGAGAGCTACTCAAGGTTAGAGCGGTAAGTCGTGAGGTTCCGATTCTGTTTGGAGGTCCGGGTAAAAAGGAGAGCGAGCTGCGGCTGGCGATCGAGCATGGCGTGAGCTACATCCATGTGGAAAGTTTGCTGGAGCTGCGGCGGATCATTGCGATTACGAAAGAGAGAGCGATGGATCAAGAGCAGGTGCAGGAGCAAGTGCAGAAGCTAGAAAATGAGCCGAAACAGAAGAAAGCGCAGGAAGTACGCATACTGCTCCGAATCAATCTGCGAAGCAGTACGTTACCCCGGACGAAGATTGTTATGGGCGGTGGGCCGAGTCCTTTTGGGATCGATGAAGAGGCAGTGGAAGAAGCCATTGAACTCATTCGTGTGGAAGGCGCGGGTGTGGTTCGGTTAAGCGGATTCCATTTTCACTCTTTGTCTAACAATATGGACGCCAGGCTGCATGCCGAGATGATTGAGCTGTATTTGCAAAAGGTGGAGCAGTGGCAGCAGCGGTATGATCTTCCTGTGGAAGTGGTGAATGCAGGAGGCGGATTCGGAGTGACGTATGATGGGAGCCCCGGATTCGACTGGCCGTTGTTTACTTCCTTACTTGAACAAAGTGAAGCCAGACAGCGCCTAGTTTCACGCGGAGGTCAGCTGTATTTTGAATCGGGTCGGCTGCTGGTGGCAGACCATGGGTATTACGCAGCAGAGGTTACGGATATCAAAACTTCTCATGGTCAGTATTTCGCTGTGTTAAGGGGAGGTACGCATCACAATCGTTTACCTGCTTCATGGGGGCATAACCATCCGTTTCAAATTATGGAGACGGACCGTTGGAAACATTCGTTTGCCCGGCCAGAGGTAAGAGGCCGTCGAGTCCATATTGTAGGTGAGCTATGCACACCCAAGGATCGCATGCATTCTGATGCGGAGGTAACACTGCTGCGCGTGGGAGATATTGTTTTGTTTGAAAAGTCTGGGGCTTATTGCTGGACCATCTCGCATCATGATTTTCTGGGGCATCCGCACCCGGCATTCCATTATCTAACGGAGGACAATAATCATGTCAACACTGATGAAGCGTTCCAGTCTGCAAGCCGCTGAACGCCGGATTATGGCGGATTTGATGAATTCATTTTTGTCGGAGCAATTACTCCCACTGGAGGATCACCCGTTCATTGATTTTGCCGCAGCACCTGCACCGTTCCGTCGATTGTATAAGGAATATGACAGCGAAGAGCATAATCAGAATGGTGCTTCTCATGTCAGATTGCACACTCTAGGTGTACTGTGTCTGGTTGAAACAGGAGTAAGACAGGGGACTCAGTGGATTCAGGGTTCACCGATCTACGAGGAGAAAACTGATGGAAGCTGGGTTCTCCTTGATACTCCGGCAGAAGTTGGACGTGCGGTGTTACAGAGGGCTTTGTCGGATAAGGACTATGCGCAGCCTGGGGTGGCGGAATTCCTGGTTAGTCTGGACATTGCTGTGGAGCAGTATGCTTTGGGCTGGGAACAAGTCCAGTATCTGTCCGCTAACGTCCCGGCTTCTGCTTATGAATGGTTTATCAAAGGTGAACGTGTTGCGGCATTGCGGGATCGTCCATTTCACCCATCGTCCAAAGCCAAGGTGGGATTCAATGCAGAAGATGTAACTCGGTATGCAGCAGAATTCGGGAAGGCGATTTCGCTGCGCTGGGTGGCTATACAGCTGGATGCCGTGCAGCAAGGGTGCGAAGATGGATTGTCCATTTTGGACGTATTAGACGATGTTCAGCGCGGAGTGGTGGAAGCCGAGTTTGCCCGAAAAGGGATCACCTTGAACGATTATCTGCCGATGCCCGTTCATCCGTGGCAATTGGAACATGTGATTCTGCCTCGCTTCACGGGAGAGATCGAAGCGGGTAGCATTATCGTATTGGACATAGAAGTGGGCGACGTACAGGCTACATCCTCTCTGCGCTCGATGGCTCCGTCAATTGAATCCACTCGGATGCTTAAACTTCCGGTTAGTGTGCTGTCGCTGGGGGCAGCTCGCTATCTTCCAGTAGTCAAACTTCTGAATGGTCTTGCTGGAGAACGGATGTTAAGGCAAGCTGTTGCTTGTGACGAGACGTTGAAGCACAAGGTGTATATGTGCGAAGAGCAGAACTGGTGGGGCTTCATGCCAGAATCCATGGGACTGTTCGATGATCATCCACGCCATCTGGCTGCACAGATTCGTGTGTATCCCACTGAGTTGCTTAATGAAGCCTACAAAGTCATTCCAATGGCCGCACTGAGTGTGAATCTGGAAGGGCATCATCTATTAACGGAAATTCTAGGGGAAAACCTGAGCAGCACGGATGTTCTCGAGTTCTATACCAGTATAGCTACGACGTTCTATGATATCGTGATGCGTCTGTTCAAAGTGGGCGTTGTACCTGAGATTCATGGTCAGAACTGCTGTCTGGTGTTACGGGATAATCAGGTAAAAGGTCTTTTGTTCCGGGATCATGATTCCGTGCGTTTGCATCAGCCTTATCTGGATATACATGGCATTGCAGACCCTGCCTATCATATTCGCCCGGGCTACTCGAATAGCCTGTATAACGAGACGATTCAGAAGCTGATTTTCTATGTGCAGTCTTTGGGGACGCAGGTGAATCTGGCTGCGATCATGGAGGCACTTAGCGAGGTGTATCACATCCCGGAAACGAAGTTATGGGAGATCACGGAGCAGGCTTGGAAGGAAGCGCTGCAACATGTGCAGCTTCCCGAATCCGACCGGGCCGCGCTCGCTCATGCGATATTCGAGAGCAAGGAGTGGCCCGTGAAGTTAGTTGTCCGTCCGCTGCTTGAAGCGGATGGGGTGCCTGGCGCGATGCCATCGGGCAAAGGCATAGGGTGGAACCCTTTTTACAAGGGATAGAAGTAGAGTATGGTTGGTGTAGGAGTGTATAGAGAAGAAGTGGCGTGCTAAAGGATAGATATAGAAGGTGACCCGGTTAACGGGTTGCCTTTTTGGTTTGTTGTCATCGAAAGTTACAATGCTTGGAGGGAATAAAACGTTCATCATTATGGCTAAAAAATCTTATGAAATGGAGGTGTAGGAAAGAGACTGATGGTATAATCGGGTTATGTGGTATAGTACTACTTGTGTATTACCGAAAAGGTTTTCGGAAAAAGTGACATCAACTGTTGTAACCGCAATCATAATTTACTTCAAGAAAGTGAGAATCTACCATGAATCAGAAGAGACTTTTTAATGATGGATGGCAATTTGCGAAAAGTAAGCTGGATGTTACGGAACCTGCGGGTCTGGTGTATGAACCTGTGGAGCTTCCCCATGATTGGCTGATATATAATACGCTTGAACTGTATGAAGACAGTATTGGTTGGTACCGCAAGACGTTCCATTACACGAAGGATGAGCAACAGCTTCTGCTTTGTTTTGATGGCGTATACATGGATTCGTCGGTGTATGTGAATGGGCAGCTGGTCGGAGAGTGGAAGTATGGTTATTCCGCGTTTGAACATGAGATCACGAATGCACTGGTGGAAGGCGAGAATGAAATTCTGGTCAAAGTAGTGCATCAGAGCCCGAACAGCAGATGGTATTCCGGAGCCGGAATCTATCGCCATGTGTGGCTGAAGACGAGAGACCGCAACCATATCGTTACGGATGGAACGTATGTATCGATTCAGCAGCAGCCGGATGGCTGGCAGGTGGAAGTGGATACGGAGCTGAACCTGGAACAGAATCAGCAAGCAGAGCTGGTGCATACGATCCGGTATGAAGGTCAGGTGGTGGCATCGACGAAGGCGAATGTTACAGCTTCGGTGGGTGAGAAAGCGGCTGCATTGGCAGATAGCCAACAGATCATTGTAGAGAGTCCAAACTTGTGGAGCCCGGATGCACCGCATCTCTATGAACTGGTGACGGAGCTGCGATTGATCTCGGATGATCAGGAAGATCGGACAGTTGAATCGGTATCACAGCGCATTGGATTCCGGGATATCAAACTTGATGCCAATGAAGGGTTCCACCTGAACGGAGTTAAGATGAAGCTAAATGGTGTGTGTGAACATCATGATCTGGGGGCGTTGGGAGCTGCGTTTAACCTGACGGCACTGCGTAGAAGATTCGTTCTACTTAAAGAAATGGGTGTTAACGCCATCCGTACCGCGCATAATATGCCTGCCAAAGAGTTCATGGAACTTGCGGATGAGATGGGTATGCTAGTTGTGTCTGAAGCCTTTGATATGTGGGAACGTGCCAAAACGCCATACGATTATGCGAGATTTTTCCCGGAGTGGGTGCATACCGATGTGAAGAGTTGGGTGAAGCGCGACCGTAACCATGCGAGTCTGATCATGTGGAGTATCGGGAACGAAATTTACGATACCCATGCGGATGAGCGTGGACAGGAAGTAACCCGGATGCTGATGGATTATGTGCTGGAATTTGATCCAAAAGGCAATGCAGGCGTGACGATTGGTTCGAACTACATGCCATGGGAAAATGCACAAAAATGCGCAGATATCGTGAAGCTGGCCGGTTACAACTACGCCGAAAAATATTATGACAAACATCATGAAGAGCATCCGGACTGGATCATCTATGGTAGTGAAACGTCATCTGTGGTACAGAGTCGTGGTATCTATCACTTCCCATTCGAACAGCCGATTCTGGCAGATGATGATGAGCAGTGTTCGGCTTTGGGTAACAGTACGACGAGCTGGGGCGCGAAGTCGGCAGAATACTGCATCTTGGCAGAGCGGGATACACCGTATTCGTTGGGGCAGTTCCTGTGGACTGGATTCGATTATATCGGAGAACCGACGCCGTATCATACGAAGAATTCGTATTTTGGACAGCTGGATACCGCAACGTTCCCGAAAGACTCCTATTATATCTACCAAGCGGCGTGGACGGATTATAAGAAAAGTCCGATGGTGCACCTGTTCCCTTATTGGGATTTCAGCCCTGGGCAGATCATTGATGTACGCGTGTGCAGCAACGCACCTAAGATTGAGCTGCAACTCAACGGTAAAACCATTGGCACCTACGATATCGATCATGCCAATGGAACACAGCTGTCTGGCTGGTGGAAAGTGCCGTACGAAGAGGGCGAGCTGAAAGCGATCGCTTACGATGAGAATGGTGAGATCATTGCAACTGACGTGCAAAGATCCTATACGGATGCGAAGAAGATTCGTCTGCAAGCGGATCGGGCGCAGTTGCAAGCGAATGGAACTGACCTTATTTTTGTAGAAATTGATGTGGAAGATGAAGCGGGTAATCCGGTTCACAATGCGAACAACCGCGTACAAGTTAAGGTAACTGGTGCAGGACGATTGCTGGGTCTGGATAACGGGGACAGCACCGACTATGATCCATACAAAGGATTGAGCAGAAGACTATTCAGCGGTAAACTGATGGCGATCATCGGAGCGACAAATGAAGCTGGAACGGTACGGATTGAAGTTTCTTCCGAAGGGTTGGAAGGGGCTGTAGCTGAGTTTGAATCGCGTATTGTGGATGCGGAACTGGTTGATGAGAAGCAAGTGCAAACTGTCTTCATGAACAATGAAGAACGTCCAGTGCTTACGGGGAATGCTCAGGAGATTCCTTTGCGGAAAATCGAGATCATCAGTAGTGCAGGACAGTTGCTCGATCCGTCCAACCCGGAGCTTACTGTAACCGCCAAGCTGTATCCGGAGAACACCTCTTATCGCGACATCGAGTGGGCAGTTGTGAATGATGCGGGAATCGAGTCCAACATTGCCAAAGTGGAAGCTGTTCAAGCGGAAGCGGGCGATAGTGTTGAGCATCAACATGCGGTAAAGGTATCGGCTATAGGTGACGGGGAGTTCAGACTTCGTGCAACCAGTACCAACGGTACGGATAAAACGAAACTGATCTCCCAGCTGGAGTTCAAGGCGGACGGTCTCGGCACAGCTTACAAAGATCCATACGGCTTCATCACGGGCGGATTGTACGATTACACCAAAGGTGAGGTTGGTAACGGTAATGAGCGTGGGGTAGCGACAAGTCGCGACGGGGAAACGCACGTAGGCTTCCGTAATATTGACTTCGGACCGTACGGCTCCGATACCATAACGATTCCTATTTTCACACTATCCACTGAGGACTACTTCATTCAGATCTGGGAAGGTATGCCGGATGAAAAGGGAAGCACGTTGATCGCAGATGTGGTGTATGACAAAGAGTCCATTTGGAATGTGTACCAGGAAGAGACATACCAATTGTCCAAACGCCTTAGCGGAATTACATCGATCTGTTTTGTACTGAAGCAGAAGATTCATATTAAAGGTTTCTCTTTCGAACGTCAGAGTCGTGCTTTTGAACAGAATGCGGCTGCATCCTGTGATCATCTCTATGGAGATACATTCAAAATTGAGGGTGACCGTGTTGAAGGCATCGGAAACAATGTGTCACTGGAGTTTGAAAACATGGACTTTACGGCAGAAGGCACATCAAAGCTCGTGATCTACGGCCATTCACCGATTGATAAGAATACGATTCATATTCGTTTCGCAGGTGCGGACGGACAGAGCAACCAGCTGGTTGAGTTCACGCAGTCGGGTGGATATGAGGAGAGGGTGTTTGAGCTTGAACGCGTGACAGCTGTGCAAAAGGTAATCTTTATCTTCTTGCCGGGAAGTCAGTTTGACTTCGGCTGGTTCCGATTCGAGAAGTAGTCATATGAGGGGGCCGCAGGTGGCGTTGTATCCTCATTAGTAATACGGTAATCATTCTTATACACGATAGAATCCTGGGAGGCCTAAGGCTTTGCAGGATTTTTGGCGTAGCACATGGAGAGCAGCATCGGCCCTGTCAAAAAGATGAGAGGAAATAAGATGCATACAATTTGTCTCAAGAAAAGTAATAAGAACACTTGTACCTATATGCTGGCAGATGTAAAATATAGATGTGCCCAATATTAGAAGAATATGGTGGGATGTTCATTTGCTAAATGCCAAGTATTCAAACTGCAACAATCGGAGAAGCCTTGGTCGTAAAATCAAAATCCCTAAATGGAATGGAGACAAAGATGCATGGAAAAGCCAGTGCTGAACCAGGTTAGAGGCGTGTTTATTCCGGTAAGTAACATCGAAAATGCAAGGGACTGGTATTGTCGATTGCTCGGGTTGCCAACAGACGGTGAGATTTTCTTCGGACATATTTACGTGTTGCCAATGGAAGGGGGAACGAATATTGTGCTCGACAGCAAGATGTACTCAGTGGAAAGCATACATAACGTTCCCGTGATCCAATTGGCTTCAGACGACATCGAGAAATCGTATAAACTTCTTCAAGCTCAACATGTGGAAATCATCACCGAAATTCAGAATAATCATTGGTTTAATATCAAGGATCCATATGGAAATGTATTAATTGTATGTGAGTAAAGTATTGTTAGCGATATCGAACAAGGAGGCGCCATATGTTGAAAAGTCCAATTGCCAACAGAGTGGATACGATCTTTATTCATGTAACGGATCTAGAGAAATCTGTCGCATGGTATAGCAACCTTTTGGGAGTAGAGGTCAATCATAGGGTTGAAGGTCCGATATATACTTTTTCTATGGGGGATGGAAGACCAGGACTAACTCTTGATAACCACTGTTTTGATGAAATGTACGAACTCCAACCATCCAACCAACCGTTATTTAACTTGAGTACAAGCGATATTCATGCTGCATATGAATATGTGAAAGAACTGGGAGCGGAGCACATATCCCAAATTCAAACCTATTCTGATCTATCCGAATTTACCTTTAATGACCCGGATGGGAATGTACTTATGATTTGCACCTGTTACAGTTAACCCAGTTCACGTTGTCATAAAGAAATCCCCTCGGGTCTACGGTGTGGATCACAGGATATCATGTGATCGTTCTCACTGTAACCAGGAGGGGATATGGTATAGCCATCTGCTTTGATTCTAGAGCTGAACTGCTGTTTTCTTACCTTCTTTACGTTTCTTAGCGTATTCTGCTGTAGCGGTAAACAAAACATCCGAGGATGAATTCAGTGATGTTTCAAAAGAGTCTTGCAGTACTCCGATGATGAAACCAACACCAACGACTTGCATCGCAATATCATTCGATATGCCGAACAAGCTGCATGCCATAGGAATAAGCAGAAGAGAGCCACCTGCCACACCCGAGGCGCCTGTAGCGGCGACAGCGGACAATACGCTGAGAATCAGCGCTGTTCCAAAATCTACTTGAATGCCCATCGTATGAACGGCCGCAAGGGATAAGACCGATATGGTAACGGCTGCCCCTGCCATATTAATCGTAGCACCCAATGGGATGGAAACCGAATACGTATCCTTGTCCAATCCTAACTTTTCACATAATCTCATATTGACTGGAATGTTCGCCGCAGAACTTCGTGTAAAGAATGCTGTGATCCCGCTTTCTCTTAAGCACTGCAAGACGAGGGGGTACGGGTTCTTACGAATGTTCAGATACACGATTAACGGATTGACAATAAGTGCGGTAAACACCATACATCCAACAAGAACGGAAAGTAATTTGCCGTAACCCAACAAAGACGAAAGTCCGCTTGTTGTAATGGAGTCAAAAATAAGGCCCATAATCCCGAACGGAGCAAATTGGATTACCCATTTCACAATCTTCGATACAGCTTCAGAGAATTGAGTAATCAGGTTTTTGGTGCTATCACTGGAGCCTTTGAGAGCAACACCGAGCAGCACCGCCCAGGCCAGAATACCAATATAGTTAGCGTTCATCAGTGCACTTACCGGATTATCAACCAGCTTCAATAACAAGCTCTTCAAGACCTCTACAATGCCATCAGGTGGAGTCAATTCTTGCACGCCCGATACCAAAGTCAATGTCACCGGAAATAGGTAACTTGCCGCAACAGCGAGTAGTCCAGCCAGAAAGGTACTCATAACGTAAAGGACGATAATCCTTTTCATATTGGTTTGGACACCTTTTCGATGATTGGATATAGCGGCCATTACTAGAAGTAACACTAAGATTGGAGCAACTGCCTTTAATGCTGAGACAAATAAGGAACCAAAAAGCGCAATTCCCGTTGCACCGGGCACGATCAGGGCCAAGACAATCCCCAAGAAAATTCCCAGTAAAATACGTTTAATAAGACTTATTCGGTTCCATTTCATTAATACCGTTTTCATCCATATTCCTCCGAGTTTTAATATAAAATATCATCAAGCAACGCATCGATGCTGTAATGAAGCATAGCGTTAGTTTATCACGGAATTTGTCTTTTGTGTGGTTTGGCAATATTTGTATTCATGGATCATCCGCTGCTTTCCTTATGCAAGCCAGTAGGCATTTACATAACATGCACTAAAGACGCAAAACGGCTTCCATTATAGTTATTCGCACACTCTCCGAACGTGCCACTGACATATACATAGGGCATACACACTGTATGCACCGGCCTAAGGAGAGTGACAATTTTGAAGAATCTGAACAAGAGGACAGCTACCCTCAACAAATTAAGGCCAAGACGAGCCAGATTGAAATACAAAAACAAATTTCCACGAAAACGGAAATGTTATATGATTCGTAAAGTCTGCCGAAGAAAGCACCGCTCCTTGAAGCGTCCATTAAGATCACAGAAAATGTCCCGTGACAAAAAAGTCATTGCATTACCGAGAGCGGGAGTCAACAACCCGGTATGTTGTGAGCCCGGCCCCCCGCTCCCTCCGTTGAGACACCATGAATTGGAGATGGTGAGTCTCCCTGGAACGCAAGGTATAGCAGGTGCCCAAGGCTCCGCCGGATCTCAAGGTGAGCCCGGCCAAGCAGGGACTCCCGGAGCGCAAGGCCCCGCTGGTCCTCAGGGTGAGCCGGGTCAACCCGGAGTTCCCGGGGCGCAAGGCCCGGCTGGTCCTCAAGGTGAATCGGGTCAACCCGGAGTTCCCGGAGCGCAGGGTCCTGCTGGGCCTCAGGGTGAGCCGGGTCAACCCGGAGTTCCCGGAGCCCAGGGCCCCATTGGTCCTCAGGGTGAGCCTGGTCTACCGGGAGTTCCCGGAGCGCAAGGTCCCGTTGGCCCTCAAGGTGAGCAAGGTCCGCCGGGCAGTGTACCCGGAATTGAAATCATTCCTACGGCAAACCGTTACTTCTATTTTCCGGACACCGATCTGGATTTGTCGACCTCGGTTATCATTCCTGCCACAGAATTCACGAATGACGATGGCGGCAGCATAACCGAATTTGCCGGGGTTGGACTTACCAGTTTCAACAATCTTTATATAAACGGGATCATCCAACCGGGAAACTCATACAATGTAAGTGCGGAGAGGTTGTTTTTTTCGTCACAAAATGGTGTGATCTTTGCAGGGACACCTATTATTATCGAGATAATTATAATAACAGTCAATATAATAAATGGATAAAAATGGTTTTATTTACAGGTTGCTTTGCCCTCACTGCGCTCGAATCTACCACATATACTGTGTCAGGTAGGAGGTGAGAAACATGCCACTTGTGACACCATTTCAGAACAGTTTAAGATTTGCTGCAACTATTGGTGATGGAACCGGCACTGGGGAAACGTTTGCCATTGCTGCGACAGCTTTTACAAATGATGCGGGTGTAGCTGCAACGGCATTTCCAGGCACGTTCAACTATTACAATCTTTATATTAATGGCCTTATGCAAACAGCAGATACATCCTCGGCTACGACGACTACAATTACAATTCCCGGTGGAGATGCATTAAATGCAGGGACTCCAATTGTTGTACAATTTGTAGTGTCTTAAAGAAGAGTTAATTATGCTGTATCGTTATCTTGTGCGACTTCTATCTGAGATAGAAGTCGTTTTTTTTGTACAAGACTCCTGGCGACTTAACAGTATTCATTCATGCATTAATGTGCAAAAATAGTTATCCAAGGATGTTGCCCAACTACCGAATAACCTCTGAGGAAATGATCCTTCCGTTTGATTCCAATCTTCCTTCTTACTTGTTAAAATTTAGTTACATAAACTAAGGTCAGGTTGGCGGTGATAGGAAATGCAGCGAATCGAGGTACATCCCGATCTATTGGAGGAAAAGGCCCGGTTGGTCCAGCAGAAGAAACAGGAACTGGAGCGAATGGTCAGGGAACTGGAGAAATCCATCTATATGTTGCAATCCGATTGGTCGGGTGTGACAGGAGAGCGTTTCTTCTGGGATTTTATGCAGGTGAAAGAAGTGTTCCCGACTACACTTGGGCTGTTGGACGAAATCCAGAAAGAGTTTACGTTTATCGCAATGAACTTCAGAACAACGGACGGCTCAGGTGAAGTTGCGCTGTATATTCCAGAGGAACTAAAGCGGAATTTCGCTGTAGGGCTGCTTGATAAATCAGTAGGAGAAACAATATCGGGAATGGGTCAGACGGCAGAAGCTTTCTTCTCTAACCCGTTCAGTACATTAAGCAGTGTGGCATATGCGATGACAGTGGGAAAAGTTGTGGACGTTGGGCGAGGTATTCAGTTTGCATGGGACACCGCCTGGGGCACGGGTACGGCGAGATCTGACATAGAGCAATTTGTAGAAGAGCAGAAGAAGCAGATCGATGAGAGTGGAGCAGGGTATTACGGTGGAGCGATGACAGGTCAGGCTTTGGCGTATGTTTTGTTTGGCAAAGCTTTTCGTTCGAAGGACGACATTGGGTCGGGTGGATCAGGGGGAGATAAGAAGGAGCCTGGAAAGGGAATTGACAGTCCCAGAGATCTAATAAAACCCAGTGGATCACCTAATCCAGAAGCCTTCCCAAGTGGAGCGAGAACAAAAATTCCTAATAATGCGGATAAGGCCACCAAACAGTCTTTGGAATTAGAAAATGATGCTGCTGATCAATTGGCGAGAAGTGGATATCGGATTGAACAGAACCCTAAAGTTCTAGATAGTGATGGAATAGATTCCAAAAGAGATCCCGATTTTAGAATTGAAGGGCGTATATTTGACTGTTATGCACCAACTGAAAATAAAGGTATTAGAGGTATTTGGAGTGAGGTTCAAGAAAAGGTTGTTATTAAACAACAAACTAAGAATGTGGTGATTAATTTAACAAAGTGGTCTGGAGATGATTCTGCGTTGCTTAAGCAATTTAAAGAATGGGAAATCCAAGGTTTAGAAGAAGTTATCGCAATCAAAAAGGACGGTAAGATCATATCGGTATTCCCTTAAAGTAGAGGAGACAAGTTTATGGAATATTCACTGAAATTGAATGGAAAACAGGATCCGTTATGGTTGAAAAGATTAATTGAAAGTAAGAATTTTGAAGTGAATTATATGAAACGACAACACAATGCATTGTTCATTCATGAGTTTGATCTAAGCGGTGGTTTAAAAATTACTGTTTATGATAATAATTTTCCGGCTGATCATCCAGCAGCTTCATATGAAACTATGTTTCAAGAAGAGGATTTTATTTATCAACAAACCATATCTTTTGAATTGGAGAATAACCACCAATATGAATTATGGTATAAAACAATGTACGAGATTTCTTTTTCTGTTATCGGATCACTCAAAGTAGATGGAGTATTCTATCACACATCTGGAGAAGAGATATTTTTCTTTAAAAATGGAAAGTATACGTTCAACGTAACATATCTTGAATTACTCCAAACGCATTACGGAGAACTTCTTGAAAACATTGAGTATTCGGTTTTTAAGAAACCTCACAACTGAATAACAGATAAATAATGCATAAAAGCACTTCTACCAGAAAAAAAGTAGAGGTGCATTTTTATGGAATGAGGATACTAGCAAGTACTACGAATATGAGATTGATTGCTAAATGTTGAGGTGGAACAGAATGTTATTGGAAAATGCAGTATCCAAATTAAATAATATAAATTGGGGCTCAGTAGGTACTGTTATCTCTGAGGAAGATACTAACCTCGGCTATGAATTTCTCAGAAGAATGGCTCAGTTTTATAAAGTGGAGCAGCTTAAGCCTATGCCACCTGCATTTACGAATGTGGCGAAACTGCTAGGAGATCAAGGAGAGGAATTAGATATTTCAGCTTATTGTAGTTCAGAGGCTGTTGCTTATTTGAATCAAAACTCATATGTGAAAAGTATATTTGAATACTATCTACAGTTGGCGAAGTACGCAGCGGATACCCCGGGTATTAGTCAATATCTAGACATATATGAACCGTTAATTGAACTTTTTGAACGGGGCGGCTCGTTTACCATCAAACCACTCTCTTTAGAAATTATACAAGGCTCACATTTCCCACTAAACAATTGGTATGAAAAATTTGTTGAGAAAGATCCGATTGATATTAATAATTTGTAGATCATATTTTTATGCAATAGTAGGAGGAGATTAAATGGCAACTGACTGCTCCTTGAAATGTGAAGAAGTTGTGTTGACAAAAGAAACTCTGATTGAGATCTTAACTAAGATCAATATTATTTGTGATGAAGTAATACAATTAGACAAAAGGATTAAAAATTGAGGAAACAGTAAATAAAGTTAGATTTTCAATTGCTTTAATTGATACTTCAGCTAGTCCATTTGGTTACGATTTAGAGTTTCTTGCCAATGATTTTAAATATAATCAGAGTTTTGGGATCGAGTAGAGTACAGAAGGTTTATTGAAACCAGAGAATATAAAGATATGTAGAAGATTTTTAGTGAGATCAATTCAACAGGATTCTACTCATCGAATAGAGGAGGATCAATAAATGGATTACGAATTATTTCTACAATCTAATTTAGATCTTAATTCTTTAGGGAAGCTGTTAGAAAAATATACCATTGAATTGGTTAATGGATCGGCTTCTTTTAATAGTAACGATGAAGAAATTGTAATTGGTTCTGTTTTTTTCTCTTTGACACTTGAGATAGAGGATATTTCTGATATCACTTTTGTTCGACAGCATTATAACTTAGATGTGAATGTATGCATTAGAACTCAATTGTTTGGCAGTACTTTTTCTGAAGGTATAGAGCATATGTTCAGAATTATTAGTAAGCTTATAAAACATACTGAGGGTAATCTTTTATTCCTAGAAGATGGTTCTACTCAACTACTTAGAATGGAGAATGGTCTGTTGGCGGTTAATAATCGGTTGGATGAATATCAAACTAAATACCTAACTCCAAGCCTTCTTCTTTTACTTGACCGTCCTTATATTGAAAAGGAGCTATCAAGTTAAAAAAAGCAACCGGTAAATGAAATAATGATACTACTTAAAGGCACTTCTACCGGACAAACGTAGAGGTGCTTCTTTCAATTAAAAACCTAGGAGAATAAATTGCCATGATATCAAAGAAACGATTTGTAATGATTGTATGCTGTATTGGCTTAGCATTATTACTTGTTCTAACCTATAGCTTCTATAAAGAAAAAAGAATGTATGAACAGTATCTAACGATTAATGTCCGCCAAGATCTCGTTGATATGAAAAGTGCGATTATAAATAATGATATTTTGTTTAACCGAATACTTAAGAATGAGAAAATAACAAACGAGATGGTTGAGGATGGAGAACAAGCTAGCCAGCTCTATTACAATTTTACAAATATGACTCAGATTATAGATAAGTATAACTTGATGAATCTAAATTTCAGTGAAGAAGCTAATTGGCTGGTACAACCCGCATCTTTATTCACAAACGATCTAGGTCAAGATGATGTAATGCCACCTACACTTTACCGCATGCGTAAGACGTTCGAGAGACTGGACATAACCAGTTATCCTGTAACCCCTGAACTTAAAGAAAGAATCGAGGAGTACAAGGAGTTAAATCATCGATGGCTGAACATTGTTGGGGACTTTGAATCCAAGGAAACTAACGAGAAGGATTGGCCCAAAATCTTGAATGATCTGGAGCAAGAGACCCAAGCTTATTTTATTGAAAAAAAGCTTGATTTCGTGGATGATGAGGTTTGGAGAGATACATTGAATCCAAGGTACGAATGATGAAGAAGAGTGCTCCTGCCGTTCATAGGCAATAGAGAGTGCTCTTTTTTTATATGACGGATTGTCAAACCAAGTGCGACAGTTCCTCTGTGAAGGATTCGTGAGCGGTTCTCCAACCCAAGCATTTTCGTGGTCTGTGATTCATTAGATCGAGTGAACGGGCGAGAGCTTCATCCTCCACTTGAGCGAGATCGGTACCTTTAGGGAAAAACTCTCGAAGCAACCCGTTTGCATTCTCGTTGGAACCGCGTTGCCAAGACGAATACGGATCAGCAAAATAAATGTGCAGGTTATGGGTCGTTTCTAGATTGGCATAGCATGCAAACTCCTTTCCTCGATCAGCTGTAGCCGTGAGGAAGGTCCCTGTAGGGTACTGTGAGATTGCTACACCGAGCGCAATCTCCATCGACAAAGCGGTACGGTCTGGCATGAGAACAGCGGTATACAGGCGTGTTTTACGTTCAATCAACGTGGCTACGCAGCCTTTACTTTTCCCACGACCCGATACGACGGTATCCAGTTCCCAGTGTCCAAACGTTTCGCGGGAACGAACCTCTTGGGGACGATCTGAAATGGATCTGCCGACAGCGAATTTACCGCGAGTTTCTGCCGGTTTCTGGCGCTTCCCCTTGTGCCGAAGAACCTGTAATACACCTCGAACCAAGCGCCCAGCGTAGATCCAGCGATAGATGGATTTGAAGGAGACTACACGCCGGCCTTCGATACGGAAGCGTTGAGTGATCTGTTCTGGAGACCACGTTGCCTCCAGTTTTTCCTCCAGTGAAGCAGCCAAGCTGTCTGACCATTTACCTGAAGAAACAGAGGCTTTACGACGCTCCTCATAAGCGTTCTGAGCGTGTTCTGCCTGATAGGGATGCGATGAATTAACACGATCTAGTTCACGGCAAATCGTGGATGAGTGCCTTCCCAGCTCTTTTGCAATAGCTCTTGAGCTTTTGCCTTGTCTGTGGAGGATTTCTAGCTTGCTGCGTTCGATTATGCTAAGATGTGAATAACTCATGGACTGATTCTCCTTGTGTGAATGCTGGTGTGGTAACTTTCATTCTACACGAATCAGGCTATGAGCCATTTTTTATTTCTAGCGGGTGTCGCACTTCATATTACAATCCGTCATATACAAACAACTAATGAATTTTTTCCCATGCTGGACGATAATAGAGTAGAGACCATATTTACCAATTCTAAGCATATGAAATTTTATCACTTACATATCCACAACCATCCTACACCCACACGAGGTACATTCATGAAACAAGGCATATATGAACAGCTTATCAACACAATCACCAGGCAGGAGATTTCGGCGCTGGACCCGGATGTGTATCACATTGGGACTGAGAAGTTGGATGCAGAGGAAGCACGTAAACTACTGTCCACGTATTTGGCGGCGGTGACCCGGCGAGCGCTTAAGATTGTGCGGGAACAGACGGAAGATAAGACAGCAGTGTTAGCGCAGATTCGAACGTGTAATGAGATTATTGCTACGCTGAAAGGCACGCTTGGGGAAGAAGAATACAACGAATTGCAACTGGACGAGCAGGGGGAGGTACTGACCCATGTGTATTCCAAGTTGAACAGCATTCGTGCGGTCAGAGATACCAAAATCGTACGTCCAGATACGCCGATCGCCCAAAGCTCTTTATTCACAGGTGCAAAGTCCGAGCCGAGTATGTTACTGGAGCTGCAAAAGGAGATCGTGACCGCCGATCGGATCGATTGGCTGGTATCGTTTATCAAGTTCAGCGGCCTTCGCCTGCTGCTGGAACAGCTTCAGCAATTCACGGCGGGCGGCGGGAAGCTGCGGATCATCACAACTACATACATGGAAGCAACCGACCTTAAGGCCATCACTGAACTTAGCAAACTGCCCAACACGGAAATCCAGATTTCGTATGATACCAAAGTGACTCGGCTGCACGCCAAAACGTACATTTTTCACCGCGATACTGGATTCACCACAGCCTATGTCGGCTCTTCCAACCTATCCAACCCGGCGCTGACCAGTGGTATGGAGTGGAACCTCAAGGTGACGGAGAAGGATTCACTTGACGTGCTGCGCAAGATCGAAGCGACCTTCGAGAGTTACTGGAATGACCGCGAATTTACGCGGTATGTAGCTGAGGATGAAGGCCATGAGGCACAGTTGAAGGCGGCTCTGAATCGTAAAAAAGATCAATCCAACCACTTCCATCTCGACATCCAGCCTTACGATTATCAGAAAGAAGTGCTGGAACAGCTGGACGCCGAGCGTACACTGTACGGACGAACGCGCAACCTGATCGTTGCCGCCACAGGCGTTGGTAAAACGGTCATCTCTGCCTTCGATTTCAAGCGGTTTCGTGCAAGCCATGCGGGAGCAAAGCTGCTTTTTGTCGCCCATCGGGAAGAAATCTTAAAGCAAAGTCGAGACACGTTCCGGTATATCCTGAAGGATATGAACTTTGGTGAGCTGCATGTCGGGAATCACCGAGCAGAGGCGCTGGACCACTTGTTTGTTAGCATTCAGAGTCTTAACTCCATGAAGCTGACGGAGATCACCAGCTCAGACTATTACGATTACATCATTGTGGATGAATTCCACCATGCCGCTGCTCCTTCGTACCAGAAGCTGTTGTCCCACTATGAACCTAAGATTTTGCT
The DNA here is from genome assembly GCF_059759055.1 of Paenibacillus sp. GQ49. NCBI lineage: Bacteria > Bacillati > Bacillota > Bacilli > Caryophanales > Paenibacillaceae > Paenibacillus > Paenibacillus sp. GQ49. The sequence goes on along the minus strand of NZ_JCAXEL010000010.1, from coordinate 138,366 downwards.
AGGACTCACTGCAACGCCTGAACGGATGGATGGCAAAGACATTACCGCCTACTTCGATCATACGATTGCCGCCGAGATCCGTCTAACCGATGCAATTGACCGCAAGCTCCTGAGCCCTTTTCAATATTTTGGCGTCACCGATACTGTCGATCTATCTCAGGTGAAGTGGTCGCGTAAAGGCTACGATCTGAACGAACTGGAGAAGCTCTACACTCATAACAAAATCCGTGCCAACCAGATCATCCAAAGTCTGAACAAATACGTAACCGATCTGGACGATGTGAAGGGGCTTGGTTTCTGCGTAGGGGTGGATCATGCGATGTATATGGCAAAAATATTTAACGAAGCCGGCATTCCATCCATGGCCCTACATGGCGGGTCGAGCGAACAGGAGCGTCATTCTGTGAAAGGACAGCTGGTGAACGGGGAACTGCGCATGATCTTTGTCGTTGATCTGTACAATGAGGGCGTGGATATCCCTGAGGTGAACACGATCCTGTTCCTGCGTCCTACCGAGAGTCTGACCGTATTCCTACAACAGTTGGGACGTGGACTACGGATGGCGGATGGCAAAGAGTGCCTGACTGTGCTCGACTTCATCGGACAAGCGCATCAGGAGTACAGGTTCCAGGATAAATTCCGCGCCCTGATCGGCGCCACTAAACATTCCATCTCGTACTACGTCGAGAACGGCTTTTCGAACCTGCCTCGCGGCACTTTCATTCAATTGGAAAAGCAAGCGAAGGAATACATTATGCGTAACCTCAAGCAGATGAGTCGTAATCGCAGAGCGTTGATCCAGAAGCTTCAAACGTTCCAGCAAGACACCGGACTGCCGCTGACCTTGGCTCATTTTGTAGAGCATCACGGGATGACACTATATGAATTGTATGGTGGACGTACGGGCAAAAGGTATTTCCGTGGCATGTTGGCCGAAGCTGGATTAACAGCACCTATCGAGGGTGAACACGAGGAGTATATCCGCAGACTGCCATCTGTGCTTACGATCAACTCCCGAAGCTGGCTCACATTCCTAATCGACTTTATTGAAAAAGGCAAAGAACCGACGACCGCGGATGAACAGCGCATGCTCACCATGTTCTATTACACTTTCCACCGGGCTGCGCCCGAGAAATTAGGGTTGAGCAGCATCGAAGAGGGTGTGCAACGTGTGCTGTCTTGTGAGGCGTTCCGAGCAGAGCTTGTGGATATTTTCAAATATAATCTGGCTCATCTGCGATTTGTGGATAAAAGCAATTCGTTCCCGTACACTTGTCCACTGGATATCCACTGTATGTACTCCATCGACCAAGTGCTTGCCGCCTTCGGCTACTGGAATGCCCAGCAATCACCCGCCTTCCGTGAAGGTGTGAAGTATTTTGCCGACGAACAGACGGATATCTTCTTCATTACACTAAACAAATCGGACAAAGATTTCTCTCCATCTACGCTGTATGAGGATTATGCGATCAACGAGCGTCTATTCCACTGGCAGACACAGAGCAGGGTATCAGAGCATACGGCTACCGCGCAGCGGTATATCCATCATCGGGAGAAGGGCAACCGAATCGTGCTGTTCGTGCGGGAGTATAAGGAAGAGCATAACTATACATCTCCATTTGTCTTCCTGGGCGAAGCCGATTATGTGAGTCATGAGGGGAACAAACCGATGAGCTTTGTATGGCGACTGCGGGAAGAGATGCCTGCGAAGATGGTGGCGGTGGCGAATAAGTGTATTGTTTGAATTAGTAGAGGGTAAAGCCTGCTGTAGGTAGCAGGTTTTTGTTTGAATTTTATTCATATGAAAGTTCTTGATTATTTGAAAAGAAAATGTCGAATTATCTGGAATAGGATATTCAGACTATTCATTCAAAAGTCATATTAAAAATCATTAATTCAGGGTCTTTTTCCTCATTTTTAATGATAACCGTTGCGAAGTAAACCTGGAATTAGTAATATTCATGTGTGTTATAACAATGATGGCTCACTAGTGAAATAATTCGTCTAACAATTCATATTTACTCTTTATCAATACTATATTTCTTTATAAGATTGACAAGTTTAATGATTTGGAAGTTGAAGAGAGTAATTAAACGGCGAATTTCAAATGTGGGCTAATATTCTCTTAAGCTGGCCAGCATACAAAATTAGAGAGTTTCTGTATTTTTTATTTTTCAGGAGGTTTATCCAATGAGAAAAAGTATAATGTTTTTAGCTGTGATTTTGCTTGTTACTCTGTTTCCTAAGTCAACATATGCTGCAACTGATGATCAATTTAAAATAAAGAATGTATATGAATATAACAACGAAACGTATGATAAAATTAAACAGTATGATCATTTAAACGTGGAACTGTCGTCAGATAACAGTTTATCCATGGTTTTGGATACAGGAGAAGAAATTTTAAATGTGACTGATATTGCTTATGAAATGAACTATGATAACGAATCGAATACAACTTTAATTTCTGCTAGTGGGATGTTGCAAAATGGTAAATCTTTTGTATTGAAGTTAGGTTACGATCAGAAGGAGAACGCTAACGGAGACATTATTATTACATCCACTTCAGAGGGAAATGAATTTCCTGATGAGACCTTTATTCGTTTCAATAATAATGAATGGATTTCTTTAAAGGAGATGCATGAAGGAATTCAGACTAATGAACAGCCAAGAGAAGTTCCTTCTGTGATCGGACCTATGGCTGCTGCTAATTTGCCTGTTGTTAAGTCGTCTAAATACGGTAAATATACGTTCTCGAACGTACAGTGGAATACAACGAATTTGATGTCAAATAACGATAATAACATGCAAATTAAATTCCAACCTTTGTTTTCTAATCTGGCAACTTGGAAAGCACCGAATGGGAGTACAGGTCAGCTCATTAAGAAACAATCCGACATCCATACGATTTTAACTCGTTATGAATCTTACGATGTTAATTCGACATATGCTATTGCATACACCAGACCTATTGTTAAGACGTCGAGTCAGCGCTCCATTCCAATTGCTATATCCTATGCAGGAATAGGAACTGAAATCCAGATCCCTATTGGTTCGAGTAACACAAGTAATGAGGGAAACCCTGCTAGATGGGATCTAAAAAGTATGTCCATTCCGCTTCAAAATTCAAGTGGTAGAGACCTAGATAAATATACAATACAAGGTGTCACAAGCATTACAGGTAAAGGTAAGAATGTGAAAATTCAAGCAGGCGTATATGTTAAAATCGGAGCATTTTATTCCTTTGGCAATAAGCCTGCTCAATGGACTACATTTACAGATACTTACACACATGATATAACTGCTAAAGTTCAATAATTACCTTAACGAGCTTTAGCTCTAAGGAGGAAATATGAAGAAACTCTTGCTTTTGGCATTGCTAGTTACATTGATTACTGGTTGCAGTTCAAATGATCGAGAAAAGGCAATAGATTATCTTGTGAAGAATCAAACCAATGATGTGACTGTCATCGTTTTTGGAGATAAGCCATCTGAGCGTTCCTACATCATAGATTTGCAAAAGGATCTCCAATTCATCAATGAGAACTTGAAAACAGATAATCCTATTGCGAATGTGAGCTATATTGATATTAGTGAGAAGCAACAGTATAATTTTAGGGAGATTTTCAAGATCCAAACGTATCCGCATATCATTGTATTTGAAAAGAATCAGATTGTCTTAGAAGCACAAACACCAGATGAAATTGTTCGCTTCTACGAGAAAGAAAAGTAGAATTATCTAAACCTTGCAGGGCAAATGCCTTGCAAGGTTTTTAATTTAACAAAGGTATTTAGTTTGAAAAGTAGTGGAAATAAGTGGATTTATGCTCGATAATGATTCTAAAAGCTTGATTCTCGTTCAATTATCTAGTCCATTAGACTTATATGTAGAAATTAAGATAAATAAGAAAGGTGATAAAGACATGGAAAGTGATGAAGTACATACTTCAAGTAATAAAAGTGGGAAGTATAGATTTTGGATATTAATTGGATTTATATTGATTTTGCTTGCCGTGACAAATCCAAGCATAGAAGATTTCGTTGAGTGTGTCGTAAACTCTTCAATAGAAGAGTCAGATAATGAATGGGTCAGTGCAAGGATCAATTTGTTTGGGAGTCCAGTTATAAATGGCGTTACTAAACAACAAGATCTAATATTTTTTTCTGTTTTCAAAATGGAGCTTGGAACAGAAAAAACTTCTACATTGGGTTTCGGAAAACGCTTCTTTATTAGACTTCCTTAATTCTAGAGATATGAGTATATTGCTATACAGCTATTTGGATAGGAGAATAATACACCGGATATTGATATTCGAGCATATGGCAGTCACGTTTTCGAAGGTATAGAAGATTCAGTATCAGAATCGAGAAATATCAAAGTTTAAAACTCGATAGCGGAGTAAAGGCAGATATATGGGTTGGTTGTGAGGATGGAATGGTTTTACTGGAGTTATCCTGGATGTCTGATGATAAAATTGAATACATCTACTACGTTAAAGTATCAAAAGATTTTTTTAATGAAAACGAAAAAACTACACTTCATATTGCTAAAAGTATGAAAGCTATCTAAGGAGAATGAGTGAATGAATGAAATAATATGGCTCGTTATTGGTGTTGTTACATTATCAGTTATTGCTGGACTATTACAACCTTCTAAAAAGAAAAAACGAAGAAGTTCTAAGACAAGGAATAAGAGAATAACGAAAAAGCCAGTGAATACTGGATTTAATCGTGCCTCCTCTACGTGCAGATCTGACGAAATAATTCTAACTCTACCATTAGATAAAATGACAGGAGCAGAGTTCGAGCGACTGCTGACACTTTATTTTAAAGACAATGGTTATACTGTAAAAGAAGTTGGCGTTGGAGGTAGCGATGGTGGAGTTGATTTGGTTATCACCGATAAGCGTGGCGAAAAAACAGCAGTTCAGGCAAAATGCTATGCCGATCATAATAAGGTCCAAGTAATGACGGTTCGTGAGCTGGTAGGTGCGAAAAGGAATCATGACTGTATTTTGTCTCTGATCGTGACGACATCTGATCTAACGGGTCCGGCAAGAAAAGAAGCTGATCAATTCAAAGTGGATTATTGGCACGGTGGTTTAGTAGACAGCAAGCTGCGCAGTTGGGGGAAATGGACACCTTCCAATAGAAAAGTAAAAACTACTACGACCAAGAAAGAGCAATCTTTATCTAAAACCGTATCTAATATCAAGTGCAGTTGTGGTACTGCAATGGTCAAACGCAAGAATAAAGCTGGAGCGGAATTTTGGGGATGCAGCAATTTCCCGAATTGCCGAAAAACGAAGGCTATCTGAGTAAAGGCACTAAAATGACGTGGAAAACAAAGGAAAAGTAGCTAATAAGCCGCCTTGCCTTTGTTTTTTATATTTGTTCAAGATCCTCTTAATATTTCACGTATCACATTTCTGGTTAGTTGAATGCTCTCTGGGGAAGCATCTCTCAGCATGGCTACAATCTCCTGTATAACTACTTCTGACTCTGTGGAGTGAATGTCTTCATCAACATAAGCGAAGAGCTGCATTAGATTTACTTCAAGTGACTCAGCAATCTTTGCCAAGTTCACCAGAGAAACATTCTTTTCTCCACGTTCGATCTGTCCTATGTATGAAAAATGAAATCCGCCTTTTTCTCCGAGGGATTCCTGTGAATACCCTCTTTCTTTGCGTAGTGCTCGAATCCTGGCTCCGACCAGCTTCAAAACTTCTCTGTCTTCGTTCATGGTATTCACCTCTCTATGTTCAAAAGTGTAGACAAGTTTTCTCAAGGTAAACACCAAACGAAGAATACAAATAATTTATTTGATTACTATAGGTATCATTTTATTGTATAATACTGGTATTAACTCTTTGGAGGGATGACAATGGCAAGAAATTGGTCCATAACCGAAGCACATTGTAATCACCAAGTAGATTTTACTCCACGTTCGCAAGACCATGATATCTCCACACAACTTAGGTCCAGACATACTCCTGCTTACCATATGCTACATACTACAATATCGGACTATCACCAACATGCTAAGTATCATCTCAAACTTGCCGCCATCATGCGTAATCACAATCAGTTCAAAGCCTGCCTGATTCTATGTGATTGGGCTCTAGCCTCCATGATTAAGGCGCTTTATATCCATAAGTATCATTCAGTTCATCCACCTAAGGAACTCACCATGAATGAAATCTTGCCTTTAGTGCACACGGAGACTGAACCCGGACTAGATATTGCCTTGTTCATCGGCACGATGCAACATATGTCTTCCCAAGCAGATTACCCATATGACCAACCACTAGAACTGAACAACATCGAAAAGCTTCTTCAACGAACAGAAGAGATATTGGACGAGTTAGCTGCTCGATTGAAGGATGATTCATCAGAGTAAGATTTTTTTTTATTGAACATTTGGGCTAAATGTTTGATTGATCTATGTTACGCTTACAAGACAACATCATCCAAATAAAGGATATATGATGCAGAGATTACAAAGGATTTTCTTTGCTTTGCATCGGAAAAGTAGGTGTACATCTTGAAAAGAGTAATTGCTATCGCGTTTTTCATATTATCTATAATGGAATTGGTGACATTAATCCTAATTGGTAAAAGCTTGATGACTGGGTATATGAAACCGAGTACGTTTAGAGGGATAATTTCATTCCCACTAGGCGCTACGTATCTCTCGATCTGGATGTTCTTTTCACGGCAAGAGTTTACCGGAGGACGAGTCGCGGGACAGATCAGTTTGACAGCGGCATTGTTGACGTTGTGCCCGTTGGTGTGTTTATTGATCGTTTTCTATTAAATCAACCCATCCCTCCCCATAGCAAATGGTATAATGGCAAAAAGGGAGATTCTGGCGCGAGGCTTGAAGGCTCTCACAGCAGAAAGGATGTTATACCACATGCCTACATACAACAAATTGGTGCGGGACAAGATTCCGCATATTATCACATCCAGCGGTAAGGAATGCCGGACGCGCATTCTGGACCCGGAGGAATATAAGCAAGAATTAAGAACGAAGCTGAGTGAAGAGTCTGAAGAATACATGAGTGCAGGAAGTGATCAGGAGGCTTTGGAAGAACTGGCCGACATGCTGGAGGTTATCCGGGCGCTGGCGGAGGTGCACGGTGCGAATGCGGCCCAGCTCGATAAGCTGCGGGCAGACAAAGCGGAGGCACGCGGTGGATTCCAGGAACGGGTGTATCTGATCGATGTCGACGAAGCTTAACGTTAAACTCATTACAGATAACTTGGCAGATGAACTGATCACCCGGATGCAGCATGCATCCGGGATTTATATTATGACGTCCTTTATTATGCAGTCTGGGGTGAAGCTGCTGGCCCCGCATTTGAAGCGGGCGGCAGAACGTGGAGCAGAGGTACGGATGCTCGCGGGAGACTATCTGTATATCACGCAGCCAGAAGGTTTGCGGGCGCTCTGTGAGGTTGACCCACGAATTGAGACACGGCTGTGGCGAAGTATGGGCACTTCTTTTCACCCCAAAGCTTATCTGTTCGATCATGACAACGGGGAAGGACTGCTGATTGTCGGTTCGTCCAACTTTTCGTTCACGGCGCTGAAGACGGGGTATGAATGGAATCTCGCAATGAATGCGGAGGCGGAGCCGTATACGTTTCAGTCAGCTTTGGACAAGTTCATGCAGAGCTTCTACCACGAGACGACATTGCCGGTGAACCCGGATTCGATTGCACTGTATGAGGAAGAGTATCGCAAATATCACCAGAAGAACCCAGAGATGATCCAGCGGATCACGGAGATGGAAGAAGCGGAATTTGGCACAGGTCTACCTGAGGACAAAGAAGAAGAAACCGCCGAGCTATCGCTTGCACCGATCCAGCCGCGGTTGGCGCAGTTAGATGCTCTTGAAGCACTCCATGGCACGATGGAGGAACAGTACGACAAAGCGATGGTCGTCATGGCGACCGGGCTTGGCAAAACGTATCTGGCGGGCTTCTTTGCCCAGCGGTTCCAGCGAGTATTGTTTGTGGCTCACCGGGAAGAGATTTTGTTCCAGGCGAAGAAATCTTTTCAGCGGATCATGCCGGAGCGCAGTCATGGGATATATAACGGACAGTATAAGGATGGGGCGGCGGATTGTGTGTATGCTTCGATCTTTACGCTGAGTATGCAAAGGCACCGGGATGGGTTTGCCGTGGATGCATTTGATCTGATCGTGGTGGATGAGTTCCATCATGCGGCGGCGAAGACGTACATGTCAGTGATAGAGCATTTTCAACCAAGATTCCTGCTGGGCATTACGGCTACCCCGGATCGACTGGATGGCAAGGATGTGTATGCGCTCTGTGATGGGAATGTGGCGTACCAGATGCACTTTATCGAAGCGATCCGGCGAGGGTGGCTGGCGCCATTTCAATATTATGGGGTATTCGACGACACGGATTATTCGCAGATTCGCTGGATCGGCACGAAGTATGATGAAGAACAGCTCATGGCCGTTCAGTTGCAAGAGGAGCATGTGGAAACGATCTATGCGGCCTGGCTGCGGCACAAGCAGACGAGAACGATTGGCTTTTGCTCGTCGATCCGGCAGGCGGACTATTTGGCTGCGTATTTTTGCAGTCAGGGGGTGAAGGTGCTCAGTCTGCATTCGCGTACATCGGAGATGTCGCGTGAGGAAGCGATTCGGCAGCTTGATGCGGGTGAGCTGGAGGTTGTGCTGACGGTGGATCTGTTCAATGAGGGGACAGATATACCGCGTGTGGACACGCTTCTCTTTGTTCGTCCTACAGAGTCACTTACGGTGTTTACCCAGCAGGTGGGGCGCGGTCTGCGGATGGCAGAGGGGAAATCGCATTGTGTCATCATCGACCTGATCGGGAACTACCGCAATGCAGATGTGAAACTGAGTCTGCTGGATGTGCGTGGGGAGCTGGAAGGAACCACGAAAGATCGGGATTCGGCTGTGCCTGAGGTTCCGGCTAACTGTGGGATTCATCTGGAGACCCGGGTAGTGGACCTGCTTCAGGAGTTGAGCCGCAAACGATTGCCGCGCCGCGAGAAGTTGCATCAGGATTTTCTAGATGTGAAGCGAGAGCTGGGACGTATCCCGACGTATCTGGAGTTGCACCTCGTGGGGCGTTCGAAGAGTGTTGGGTACCGGAACGAATTTGGCTCGTATGTTGGATTTCTCTATTGGGCGGAGCTGATGTCCCCGTATGAGGGAGAGGTGTACGTCCAGCATGAGGCATGGCTGCGTGATGTGGAGAAGACACTCATGAACAAAAGCTACAAAATGATCGTGCTGCTGTACATGCTGGAGCGAGGCGAAGCCCACTGGATGGACCCGATCACGCCGGGGGAGATGGCAAGCTTTTTTCATACGTATCTGACGGGGAAGGAATACCGGAAACGGAAAGACTTTTCGGACAAAGGCAAACTTGCGCTGTGGGAGTGGAATGAGAAGACGGCAACGGAGATTGAGAAGTTGATTGTTAACATGCCGATGTCCATGTGGAGTCGGGCAAAGGGCAGTATGACCCGTTTCGAGGATGGCGTGTTCTCGCTGAATGTTCAGGTGGAGGATACGGAGGAACGGGCGCTGTTGTATCGCTGGACCAAGGAGATTTGTTTGTACCGGTTGCATGCGTATTTTGAGCGGGGACAATAGAATAATGCAAGAAAAGCTACTTTGAATAAAATCACATTTAACATAACTAAAGAATATGAAAACGGTGTACGAGTTGGTAATATACCAAACCACAAAAACAAAGCAAAGCGAAGTGGAGAGGGCCAAGCATGGTTCCCTAAGGAATGGACATCGGAAGATATCAAAAAATCAGGTGAGCATGTAGCAAATCTGCCTGAGAATAGAGTTAAGGGTGACGGTGAATGGATGTTTGGAAACTATAATAACGTTAGAGTAGGAGTGATCAAGAACGATGGACAGATCGGAACGATTACTCCAGATAACTCAAGACAACCGTGAGGAGAGCAAACCATGGTAGACTACAGTGAAAAAGTTATCTCATTAGTAAAGAAGAGAAAAGATTTACATCCCGACGATCCAGCTATTCAAACGATATGGAGTGAGATGGTAGACATTCTAAAAGAGAATGAGCAGAGTGCCATATCATTTCTAAATCAATGCGGAGAAGAAGATTTATATTGGCTCAGTGAGATATTTGAAGATCTATCTTCTGAATTCCAAAGTCGAGCATTTATAGATTGTCTTCTTCAATTGCAAAAGAAGTATCCTGATCTGGATATGGAGCAAGACATAGAATATGCCATTCAATCCATTGAGGAATAATACGAAAAAATATGCCTATTTCAACTCCTATACGGAGTAGTCATGGGCTATTTTTATCTCCTCAATCCAATCGACTACTTTACAAAATCAACCGATCCCTTCAGTTGAAAGTATCCAAGCCGTGAAATCTATAATTTTGTTCCTGAAGTTGCAGATCTTTATTTATTCTATCGCATTTCAGCATAATCAAAGTATTCTGATGAATTCAGCAAATACTTTTTACATGTAGAGCTTATCGTAATCAAAGACAGAACGTTTTTTAGATGGATTTAGGTAAAGTATATGACATCTGGTTACGGGCTACCGCCGCTTCGCAGGCGCTTCTTCCAAGTTTTTTTTAACTTTCCTACGACCATACTTCTGACATAAATGATAATTTACAGAATTTCATGATGAATTACACAGCTTAGTGTGGACAATAAAAAACATTATTGGTAATATTATGTACATATTCGCGCTTTAAATTCTTGCTGTTCGAATTTTCCGGATTATGAGATAACAACATTTGTAGTGGGAGGTTTTTTTATGAGAAGGACTTTTGTATTCATTCTGACTTCAATGTTGTTACTTGTGGCATGCTCAAACTCAGGTCATAATGAACTTCAAAGTTGGGCATTTGATGTCGTAACTTGGGAGAATGGGATTTACAAGGTGACAACTGAAACTGTTACTACAACTGATGTGGAAATCGAAATTGGAACAATTAAAAAATACTCTACAAATGAAAGTAATAAATTACCGAATCTGTTCTCCAACAAGTATAAAAAAGGGACAAAATTATTTAAAGTAAAAAATGTAGAGACAGACGATTATATTGCAGTAAAAGATAATGAGACTTATTATAGAGCAGTAAAGATGGATGGAATGAATACAGCGGCCAATTAAGGCCGCTGTATTCATTCCATCATTTTAATGTGTAGATTCCTCTATAAGTGTCAATTCAGAGATGATCTTAAGACTTTGTAAATTTATAAGCTGCTCATTAGTTCCCACTTTAAAAATACTCACATCCTCATTGATTGGAATATACTCATTGTCGCCAATTTTCTTTAAATAGAGAATTACACTATCATTTTCAACAAGAGGAGTTGTTCCATGATATTTGACTACAACATTTTTATCTTCACCACCCATTTGATAGAGTGTGACTTTTTGGTTGAGTAAAGCAGAATCACCCTTTAGAACTGTTTGGATGTTTATTTCGGACTTTTGCTTATAATCATAAAAATTCTCACCCATTACAACTGTACCGTTTTGGGCTGTTACTTTTGCCTTAACAACCAGATCAGCATCCCTTGTAAGATCTTTTAGATTGAGATACCACTTGCTCCACGATACATCAAGATTAACTAGTTCTTTGCCTTCTACAAAGTCATTTTCGTTCAAAATGGATTGTTCTGACGTTAAACTATTGTTGTTGTAAATACTGTTTACGGAGTTTTCATCTCCAATTCCAGGGAAATATTGAAGACGAGCAAACTTCCCATCTGATAAAAAAGTTGCTGGAACCATTACGGATAATGTTCTTTCTGGTGCATGTGCCAAACCTAAAGCATGACCTAATTCATGCGTTGCAATACTTTGAATTGCATTATCTGTACTGATGTACTCGAACTGTGAAGTATAGAAATCATTCACCCAAACTTTAACAGATTTAAAAGTCTTGTTAGCATTATAGACAGGTTCCATAATTCCATCCCATGTAGCATTAGCAACCGTCTTATTTCCTGCTGTAAAATTAGAATTGGTTCCAGACGAAAGGTTAACTACTGTGGCATCATTCCATTCTTTTGCTCCAGTAGTCCATAGACGTTTAAAGACTGTATTTGATCCATTATTCTGATACGTAATATTCTTACTGCTCCATTTATAACCTAACACTGGTGTATCTGCAGCAAACACTGAACTAGCAAATGACATAGTAAGAGATGATACAAGTAGTATTGATAAAATTTTTTTCTTCAAAAATAATTCCTCCTATAAAGTTGTATTAATTGTTTTTTTATTTCTTTTTCTAGAATATTACATCTTTCTGAAAAACCACCCTCCTTTTTGTTCGTAAATCAACTATAATTGGATTATACTTGAAATTCAACTTAAATTATCCATAAAGATAAAAACAATCTTTTATATGATGTTTTTAGACAATATAAATCAAATATCGACATTATATTTCTTCCTGAATTTGTCGTTTTATAAGGTTTTTAGATAAATCAAATTTTATTGAACATTGGAAAAAAATTAGGTATATAATGGGTTAAAAATAGAATGAATAGGTATTTTTCGTGAGTGAATTTACAAATCCAAGACATAGGATATGAATGGAATCTGGCGATGAATGCGGAGGCGGAGCCGTATACGTTCCAGTCGGCTTTGGATAAGTTCATGCAGAGCTTCTACCACGAGACAACCCTGCCGGTGAACCCGGATTCGATTGCGCTGTATGAAGAAGAGTACCGAAAGTATCACCAGAAGAACCCGGAGATGATCCAGCGGATCACGGAAATGGAAGAAGCGGATTTTGGCACAGGTCTACCTGAGGACAAAGAGGAAGAAGCCGCCGAGCTGTCGCTTGTGCCGATCCAGCCGCGTTTGGCGCAGTTGGATGCCCTCGAAGAACTCCATGGCACGATGGAGGAACAGTACGACAAGGCAATGGTCGTCATGGCGACCGGGCTTGGTAAAACATATCTGGCGGGTTTCTTCGCCCATCGGTTCCAGCGGGTATTGTTTGTGGCGCATCGGGAAGAGATTTTGTTCCAGGCGAAAAAATCTTTTCAACGGATCATGCCCGAGCGCAGTCATGGGATATATAACGGACAGTACAAGGATGGAACCGCGGATTGTGTGTATGCTTCGATCTTTACGCTGAGTATGCAGAAGCATCGGGATGGATTTGCGGTGGATGCCTTTGATCTGATCGTGGTGGATGAGTTCCATCATGCGGCGGCGAAGACGTACATGTTGGTGATTGAGCATTTTCAGCCTAAGTTCCTTCTGGGCATCACGGCTACCCCGGATCGGCTGGATGGCAAGGATGTGTATGCGCTCTGTGATGGGAATGTGGCGTACCAGATGCATTTTATTGAAGCGATCCGGCGAGGATGGCTGGCGCCATTTCAATATTACGGGGTATTCGACGATACGGACTATTCGCAGATCCGCTGGATCGGGACGAAGTATGATGAAGAGCAACTTATGGCTGTTCAGTTACAAGAGGAGCATGTGGAGACGATCTATGCGGCCTGGCTACGCCACAAGCAGACGAGAACGATTGGCTTTTGCTCGTCGATCCGGCAGGCGGACTATTTGGCTGCGTATTTTCGTAGTCAGGGGGTGAAGGTGCTCAGTCTGCATTCGCGCACATCGGAGATGTCGCGGGAGGAAGCGATCCGCCAGCTTGATGCGGGTGAACTGGAGGTTGTGTTGACGGTGGATCTGTTCAATGAAGGAACGGATATACCGCGTGTAGACACGCTTCTCTTTGTGCGTCCAACGGAGTCACTCACCGTGTTCACCCAGCAGGTAGGGCGTGGTCTAAGGTTAGCGGAGGGCAAATTTCATTGTGTTATCATCGATCTGATCGGGAATTACCGCAATGCGGATGTGAAACTGAGTCTGCTGGATGTGCGCGGGGAGCTGGAGGGAACCGCGAAAGATCGGGATTCGGCTGTGCCGGAAGTTCCAGACAACTGCGGGATTCATCTGGAGACCCGAGTGGTGAATCTGCTTCAGGAGCTAAGCCGCAAACGGCTGCCACGGCGAGAGAAGCTGCATCAGGATTTTCTAAGTGTGAAGCGAGAGCTGGGGCGTATTCCGAACTATCTGGAGCTGCATCTGATGGGACGTTCGAAGAGCATCGGGTACCGGAACGAATTTGGCTCCTATGTTGGATTTCTCTATTGGGCGGAGCTGCTGTCCCCGACTGAGGGAGAGGTGTACGTCCGCCATGAGGCGTGGCTGCGTGATGTGGAGAAGACACTCATGAACAAAAGCTACAAAATGATCGTGCTACTGTACATGCTGGAGCGAGGTGAAGCCCACTGGATGGACCCGATCACACCGGGGGAGATGGCAAGGTTCTTCCATACGTATCTGACGGAGAAGGAGTACCGGAAACGGAAAGACTTTTCGGACAAAGGCAAACTTTCGATCTGGGAATGGAATGAGAAGACGGCAACGGAGATTGAGAAGTTGATAATTGAAATGCCCATGTCCAAGTGGAGTGGGGCGAAGGGCAGCATGACGCGTTTCGTGGATGGTGTGTTCTCGCTGAATGTGCAGGTGCAGGATGCGGAGGAACGGGCGCTACTATATCACTGGACGAAGGAGATTTGTCTGTATCGGTTGCATGCGTATTTTGAGCGGGGAGAACAATAAATAAAACAACCCGAATTATAGATTTTTAATTCTATAATCCGGGTTGTTATTTTAAAAATTCTTATATAATGTTTTTTTGCCTGTGGCTAGTTCAAGCACACCTACAAGTAGACAGAGGACGAGTAAATACCAAGAAGTTGAAAATTGTGGGATGAATGTTACTAATGAATAGAGCATAAAGTACACACTATCTATTAATATAAAAATACCCAATAATTTCTCAGCATTTGCTTGTTTCGTTAGAATTAAAATAGCTGCTGACAATAGTACAAGCCCTGCCAATATTATTGAGGGAAGATACCAAAAGGTACTTAATTCCAGCTGAAAAAAAGGGAACGAGTCATTGTTTATAAAAGGAATAAGATGGTAGTAACCTCTACTGACAATAATAATTACAACAAGAATTTTTGCAATGAGCCAATCATTTTTCATAAATATACCCTCTAACTTATCGTTATGGTATTACAATTTCTTTGGTGTCGAAAGCATAAATAGGTATAGGCCCAGCCTGTACTTGTCTTGCTGCTGCAGAATATAGTATAAAATCATTACTACTTGTTGATGTTGTTTTAATAGGATAGTCTGTGAAGGGCTGCGTCACTTCAAAAGGTGTCGTGTAGACAAAGCCATAACCAGCATCTTTGTTTTTAATTCCGAAAGAACCATAAGGTCCTAATTTCTCAATAGTTGCATTAAGTTTATTGAAGTAAATCTTAATTCCATCAGGATCGTTTGTATATCTAGTATAGTATAACGTACCATCATTATAACCTGTTCTTACAAAGCCGCCCATTTCGGATGATTTATGACTCAGTCTTACTGTCATATTTTTTGCTGTTGAAAACGTAGAGAATCCACTGTTTTCTTCGATTGACACTTCCAATTCACCTTGGCTATCATTAATGGTATCGATGATTTGTTTAGAGTTTTTGATTGCCTCGCCTTTATCGTCAATGACAAAGGCATGATGAACTACTTGATTGGAATCAAAAACTACTCCACTTAATCCGTATTGATTAGTTACTACGTCTGTTTGTAGGTGATCTACACCTACAAGCGCATTCCCAGAGTAACTCTGCAATACGTCGTCTGAATATTTATCTGCTTCAAGATTAACTTCTACATCATCCAAAATATAAGAAACAGATAGATGTGAATCAGAGTAAGAGACTTCAATATCTTTCAAATCAGCCTTTTTTGAGAAAACATTATCGATAGAATTATAGCTAAAGCCGCTAAAATTTTTTTCGGAAGTTTTCCCATTTGCCGCATAGCTGGCACTACTTAAAGAAAGACTTAGGACTAGACTTGTGCAGAGTATTAAGATTTTTTTATTGATTCTCATTAAAACCCTCCGTTGGAAAAATTTTATTTATTTTAATACTCTAACATACATATTTACCAAGAGATACCTTATGAGTTCATTTATATTAATTGATTCTAAAGGACCATTTTCAGGTATGGAATCTTAATTAGTTCAAAAGTGCTACATAAAGATTTTGGCGGGGGAAGGTAAATATAATGGATAAGATGCTTCAGAAAAATGACTGGTAGGGAAAAAGAGTGCTGGAAAATTGTGGTTTACTGATAGATAATGTACATATAGCAAGTAAAGATTTCACTAGGAATTAGGAGCGATTAGCATGGCAAATACAGTACCAGAGGTTATCCCGAAGAAAGCGATGCCTGGTGAACGGTTATTATTTGAAACTCTTAAGAAACATCTCCCGGAAGACTACATTGTGTACTATGAACCTGAGATTCGTGGAAGACGACCGGATTTTGTCATTATCGGGCCAGATTTAGGATTGCTTGTACTAGAAGTGAAGGATTATACCAAAGGCACACTGCATCAGGTGAATCGGGATGAATGGACTTTACACACTACGGCAGGTGAGACGGCTATTGAACGAAGTCCACTAAAGCAAGCGAGAGATAATGCATTCCTCATAACGGGTCAATTGAAGAAGGATAAGAATTTGATCAAAGAAGGAACGCCTGGATATCTGAAATTCAATTATGGGTATGGTGTTGTATTCAGCCGCCTGAAGCAAAAGGACTTTCTACATATGGATTTGTATAGTGTCATAGATCCGGTGTTTGTGCTGACCAGAGAAGAGATTGATCCAGAGGATGAAGATTTCTCTGAGGTAATCCTGATTGAAAAACTCTTGCACATGTTCACGGTGCCGACTCGAAATCGATACACCTTGACCGATGAGGATGTGCAGGCGATCCGGTACCATCTGTTTCCCGAAGTGCGGATTAGCGCGGAGCGTAAAGAAGTCGTACCTCATCAAGACCAGCTATTATTATCCCTACATAATATCAAGACGATGGATCTGCATCAGGAAAAACTGGCGAAGCAAATCGGGGACAGGCACCGTTTGATCCGTGGAGTAGCGGGTAGTGGCAAAACGCTGGTGCTCGTCAGTCGGGCCCGGATGTTGGCCAAGGCCAATCCGAACTGGAATATCCTTGTTCTGTGCTATGGTTCTACACTGTCCCAATATTTGAAGCAGGCGATTGTACAGAAGATGGCGGAGCCTGAGGATTTATTTGATTTTGCCGATGGTGATGCGGCTTCAGCGCATACATCGAATATTCAGGTGAGCACGTTCCACTCGTGGCTGGGTAAACATTTTCGCATCATCGACAGGAAGTTGCCAGCGTTGCTGGAGAAGGTGGAGCAAGGGCTGGAAGAGTTGCCGGAATATGATGCCATATTGATCGACGAGGGGCAGGACTTCGAACCAGAATGGTTGAAGCTGGTGAGCGCTTGCCTGAATGCTGACACGCAGTCCTTGCTGCTGGTGGAGGATCGGGCACAAACCATTTTCAAACGAAAGAACAGCTTGGCCCAAGATACAGGGTTAAATTTTCGTGGCCGCTCCAAAATACTGACGATCAACTACAGGAACACGGCTCAGATCGTGCAATTCGCATGGGATTTCTACAAGGAGTATTCCAAGCTACAGGAGAAAGTCATAAGTACTACGGTAGACGGAATCGAGATTATACCGCCTCAGTTCACGAAGCGTAAAGGGCCAGAGCCTCTGATCTACAAAAGCCGGAGCACTCAGGCCGAGATGGCGTTTGTTGCCAAGTCCATTGACTTTTTACGCCGGGAAAAATCATTCGCCCTGAAGGACATCGCCATTTTGTACAGGGTACAGGAATATAATGAGATCAATATTATTGGTGAAGTGGAGCAAGTGCTGGATCAACATACGATCCCGTATAATTGGGTAACCAAGAATGATCAGACCAAGAAGAACTTCGATCGCAACGAGGAGAGCATTAAAATTTTGACCATCGATAGCGCCAAGGGGTTGGATTTCAGGGCTGTGTTTATCATTTCTATTGAAACGATGCCTCGCAAACAAGGAAAAGCGGATGAAGTGGATGAACGGGAAGTATCCCGCTTCTACATTGGAATGACTAGAGCGCTGGAATGGCTGTTCCTTAGCTACTCTGGTGAATCGCGATTCACGCAGTATCTTGATGAGGTGCAGCAGCAACGAACGGAGAGGCAGATGAATAAGGCTGTAAGGAAAGTGTAAATGCTTGTAGTTTGAACAGGGGAAAATAAAATACTCACGTGAATATACTTGAAAAAACGTACCTTTCATACATTTTGTTATGGAAATGCGTTTTTTCGTTTTGTGTTCTTTTAAGAGGTGCATTCATACAGTTCCAGAATGAGGTGTTTCGTTAGAATTTTCAGGTGCAGGATACGGAGGAACGGGCGGTGCTGTACTGTTGGATGAAGGAGATCTGTCTGTATCCGTTGTGTATACATTTTGAGCGGGGGACGGACTATATTTAAGGAGAGGATAAATGTAATCAAGAAACGTCTATTTTAAGTAAATTTAGTAAAATTAAAAATTTATCTTGACACAGAAATCACACAAAAAAATAAAGACTGGTGATTGAATAAAAGAAAACAAAATGTATAATTGTATTATAATCCCAGTTAGAGATGAGGAAGGAGCACAAATGAAAAAATATGTTGGTTTGAATGTTCTTTTAGGGGTAATTGTGATTTTATGCTTTGTGACTATAGAGAATCTTTGGCCTGATCTAAACTATAAATTTCTGATTTATCTAGGTCTCATTGTGGCTGTATTGTATATTCTCAAAGATTTTTTCGTAACCAATAAACTTTCGTACAAAATGAGTTCTACTATTTTATTGATATTTCTAGCTGTTACTATAGTCTCTCATTTTATATTTTCGGTCTTAATTATGGACAAAGGTTTTTTTGATAACAATTATATTGTTTTTTTAGGATTAATTTATTTGTTAGTATGGATTCGTCTAATGTACACCAATAAATCTAAACAAAAGGCATAGAAGGAAATTTTCAAAATGATTTTAAAGCTCCACTAAGTGGAATTTTAAAATAAATAATAACACGGAAAGGAGGTGATCGCATGTCAGAGATTACGAATTCCGATGTTACTCCAACTTGGAGTAAATGTACAACTGGTTGTTTAGTTTGTGTAGGGACTTGTGTTGCCGACGGCCCAGTCCCATTGGTTGATGTAGCAGGTGCCATTATAGCTTCTGAATCACTTGACTGGTTTAATAATCACTAGTGCAAAAGAATGTATTTTGGGTTGGCTCTGCGTTAGTCAGCTATTCTGCGGGGCTGACCCTCACCTTAATTAAGGAGGTAAAACCAAAGTGAACGTCAAAGCTTAGCTTTGGTTACTGCTCATGAAAAGGGGATTTTATTTTTCAACCAAAAAGAATAACTACTTTTACGATGATATAACCGGAAATGTTGATATAGCCAGAGATGATTTACCTGAAAATCCCATTGTTTATGGAGATTCTAAATATATTCCAGCAAATGTTGACACAATGGATATTGAATATCATATACATCAACAAGCTTCCAAAATATTGACCCTGGTTGTTACAGAAGATTGCAATTTTAGATGTAAGTATTGTGTTTATTCTGACAACTATTCAAATACTCGTGTTCATGAAAAAAAATTTATGCAGCTGGATGTTGCTTTTGAAGCGGTAGATAAGTATTTAAATCATTTTAATTCATATAACAACAGGAATCCGTTAACCTTACCTAAGATTTGTTTTTTTGGCGGAGAGCCTTTGATAAACTTTAAACTGATTAAGGAGGTTGTGCAGAGATCGCAAAAGTTATATTCAGGCAAAATCCTATTCTTAATGACTACCAATGCTTCTTTGCTAACAAATGATAAAATAGATTTTCTTATAGAGAATGATTTTTACCTTACGATTAGTTTGAATGGAGACAAACAAGAACATGACCGAATGCGTGTTTATTCCAATGGTAAAGGCACGTTTGATGATATTGTCAAAAAGTTGGATTTAATAAGAGAGAAAAGCCTAATTTACTATACTAAGAATTTGTCTATAATTAATGTTTATGATACAGGCACAGATATGCAGAGTTTAAGGGGCTTCTATAATGAAGGGATCCTACAAAATAAGTTAGCGAAATTGTCACCGGTACTTGACACTGGCACCAACTGGTATGAACAGTATAGTGAGGAAGAAAAGAAGAAATTTAAAGACTCAACGCGAGCTATAATAGAAGAGTGTGTAGAATCAATAAAATTAAATATAGAGATGGACGACGTCTCAAGATTGATTTTTATGAATACTATTTTTAACATCATTAATCGTCCGCTTAATGTTCCCATCGAAAACATTAAGTACTCTTTGTTACCATATACGGGTACTTGCTTTCCTGGTATGAAGATAGTAGTCGATACAAATGGTCTTCTGCATTCCTGCGAAAAAATCAATGAGAAAATGCCAATAGGAAATGTTAGAAGTTGGGTTGATGCAAGATTGATTGAGAAAATAATCACAAAGTATAACGATACTATGGGGCCAAGGTGCGTTAATTGTCCCGTACAGCGATTGTGCGAAATATGCTATCAGCATGTCTTGGATGAAAAGGGTGAATTCTCATTACATTTAAACAATAATGTATGTGATAACTTGATACAAAGAAAACAGGAAGCATTTTCGTTTCTTTATGGGATTATGGAAGAGGGTATCCACTTCGAGGAGCTCACAAAATCGTTAACCAAAAAAATATGAGCTGCAAAAAGAAGGTGAATTTATTGAAGACATATTTTAATTTTTATAATTCCAGCGTAATCGTATACGGTGAAATAAATTCGGTGTTATATGACTTTAGGATGAATAAGATTTATCATCTTCAAAATATAGAAACTCAAATTGTAAAGGCAATTTATAGTGGAACTACGATTGATGAAATTAAAAGAGAAATTGACAATGATACAGTTGAAAAATTACTAGGGATTTTTGAGACGAAAAATTTAGGCGAATATTATAAAAACTATATACCCCACGAGCCATTTAGAATAGGCTCACTTAACTCCAATAGTATGGAAAAAATCACTTTAGAGAATATTTTCTACGAATTACCATGTGGTTGTGATAATGAATGCTCTCATTGCTTTCTCCCGAAAACAGGTGGATGTATAACCTGTAAGAAAGTTGATACTAGTAAACCTGTTGACGCTGATTGGCAAGCCTACTATACAATATTGAGAGATACAGTGTCGATGGGATTTAGAAATATATATTTTCATGGAGGGAATCCTTTATCGGAATGGGAAAACCTAAAGAAAATATTAGATTTTACAAATTTGATAAAAAATAAAGAACAAATTGTTTATGTAATAGCTCCATATATTAAAGAGAATAGTTCATACATTAAAAAATTGAAAGTTCTCTTAGATAACAGGGTCAGGCCGATCGTTTCACTTAAATATTCTCCTCGGCATAAAAAAGAATTTAACGAGAATGTTAATATCCTGAATTATTTAGGTGAAAGTAACAAAAGTGAAAAAAACGGCATAATACTTAATGTTGTACTTGAATCGAAATTTGCTTGTGAGAAGCCATTGGAACATGCAATGACAAATTATTTAGATTATACATTTTCCTATATTATTAACAAGGATACTGATTTACTGGACCATAACAAATACTACTATAATCAAATCGTAACTCACCATTCCTACATTAGTTCAGAGTTTTTTCATCCGTGTTTAAAAGGAACGATTGCGATTGATGCAGAGCAGCGAATACGGCCATGCCCTCGAATAAGTGAAATATTACTGGACAAATATTCTTATCCATCATTTATTAGATTATTTCAAGAGTATTACAAATTAAGCCCCTACTGGAGTTTACCATTAAACAAGATGAATCCTTGTAAGAATTGTGAGTTTAATAGATTATGTTATGACTGTAGGGCTTCTGAACTCGCTCTTGGTTGTGAAAATGATCACAAAGAAACTTGTTCAAGTTATACAACTTTATATCAGCCTCTATCTTAATGTAGCTAGGACGACGACTTGACTTATTCAACTTAAATCAAGAAATGTGTCAAGTCGCGTCTAACTCATTCTAAATATAATATGAGGGGATTGCTTTATGGGTAATAAGATTAGGCAACAATATAATTTTTTTTCTAATCTTTTGAAGGGATATTACATTGCTCTCTCCATAGGAATGTGTTGTCTTGTGGGTGTTTCGCTTTTGGCAATGCCAATCCCCAATATAACAGGTGATCTAGTTGACCATCTCGCAAGTAAACCTTCCTATTCAACTTTATACAAATTAGTGCTGATAATTGCTTTTCTGCAACTGCTGAAGACAATATTATCTTTATTAGGCAAACTACTCTTGAGTAAATTTAGTATTGAATTATCCAATAAAGTGAGATTAATGATGATACAAAAAACAATTAATTTCCCAATGAGTTTTTTAAATAAAAAAGAAAAAGGCTATCTGATGTCAAGAATTTCAGAGAGTTCGAATGTTTCTAATTTATTTTCCCCATCCATGATTAATATTGTAGTAGGAGTTTTCGATTTTGTTATTTCATTTATAATGATATTCAAAATTAACCTTTACTTATCTTTAGTTGTTGTGATTATGCTCCCCTTCTATGTTGTTCTTTCTGTTTACTTTTCAAGTAGAATAAAAAAATCAGTTACTCAAATGAATGAGGATTCGGCAATCATGTCAGGAGGAGTATTTGAGACAATTAATTCCATAGAAGAGATTAAGATACTAGATCTAAAAACAATTCAAATGAATAAAGTTGACTATTTATCTAAGATTGTAAAAGAATCCATTGTGAAAATGAATCGGAATTTAAATTTTTATTTTGAGAATTTCTCATTTATGAGTGCATTCATTGGCACAGGAATTCTATACTTATCGGGGCTTCTAATCATAGATAATGCTCTGACGATCGGGAGTTACATAGCTTTCACAGGTTACTTGTCCAGAATATTAGGCAACCTTCAAGTCTACTCAACAGCTGGGATTACTATTCAACCAATACTTGTAAGCATTCGCAGAATTCAAGAATTTCTTAGCTATGGCGATGAAGGAGATGAAAGAGACAAGAGTCTTATTGGTGGTATTGAAAAAATTGAATTTATAAATGTTACTTTTAATTATGCAGACAAACGGGAAGTCATTAGAAATTTTAATCAGACAATTAACAAAGGGGAGACCATTTTGATTGTGGGGTCTAACGGATCAGGAAAATCAACTTTAGTTAAATTATTATTAGGTCTGTATAATCCCAGTGGTGGTCAAATTATGCTTAATGATGTTGATCTTACTAAAATTAAGCTGAATGAATTAAGGGAAAAGATAGGCGTAGTTTCTCAAAATATTCATTTATTTAAGGGAACCATACTAGATAATATACTTTTAGGGAGTGATGATTCTAAGTTGAGTTATTTAAATAAGCTCATTAATGATTATAACTTAGATGTATTCTTGAATTTCGAAAATAAGTTGGATACCGAGATAGGGAACGGAGGCAGTAATTTGTCTGGAGGGCAAAAACAATTAATTGGCCTCTTAAGAGCCCTTGTTTTACAAAAAGAAATTCTTATTATGGATGAGCCAACTTCGGCTTTAGATACAGCAGTCAAGGAATGTGTTATCGACATTATAAAAAATAGATCCATCGCAGATATTACCATAATTATTTCTCATGATCCTAGTTTTTATTTTATTGATCATATAATTTATATGAATAAGAACTTTGAAGATATGGTGGCGAAATAAAGGATCAAACTAACAATCAGAAGGTTGATCGATATAGGTCAACAAATTGGGTGGTCAGAGGGATTCTGGAGCAAAGAAATAACTTTTGATCTACATTACATTAACGATTTTAAAAGAGAGGAAAAGCAAAACGTTGGAACGTTTAAGTCTTGGAAAAACCTTTGGATGCATTCCCGGATCCATGAAGAATACAATCAAAGGTTCTTTGTTTTGTTTGGAATCACCGATATGCTCTCACGTATTTCGTTAAGACTAGAAGAATCTTATGCCTTCCCGACCCTCCACATAAACCATAATCGCTTGATACAAAAACCTCAAAAATTCCTCATCACCAAACTGATCAAAATAACCCGCATAGCGACGATCCGTCGTATAGGCTTCAGCAATACACCTCAGAATCTCATCATCACAGACCATGAACTGCTCCAGACAACTTTTCCATTCACGCACTAGCGCTTGTACCTCAGCAGAAGCAGGAGACAGATCCTGATGTTTCGCCAACTCCCGAAATACCTGCTCTATGTTGACCGAGAACTGCTGGTAGGCTTTTTCTTGCTCTTCCGCAGACAGCTTGCTCACATTAGCTTCAAATTCCTGATATTTATCGGTGTCTCCATATACAAACCTCGCCTCGGATTCATATTGTTCTTGAATGGACAGAATGGAAGAGTCGTCAAACAGATTAAGATGAGAGATATCCGTCCCATCTACATACTCATCCAATTGATGGATGATGGTTTCGAGCTTTTGTTTTCGTTGAACGAGTGTACTGCGGTGCTCTCTTAGGATATCCTTCTGTTCTTTTTTGGAGAGTTGCATCACGGCTGCAATGTCTTTCAATGAGAAATTCATTTCTTTGAACAACAGAATCATTTGCAGATTCCCCAGTGCCTCTTGATCGTAATACCGATAGCCATTGTCCTCGACTTTGCTCGGTTTTAATAGATCCGTTTTATCGTAATAATGTAATGCGCGTTTGGTGATGCCAGTAATCTGAATAATATCTTTAACGGTGAAATAGGGTGTCTTCATTCCAAAAGTCCTTTGTTTCAGCAAGGATGACACTTGCCGGAGTAATGGTTGCTTCGGTAATCGGTGTACCTGTTTTGTTCAGATAATATTGGATTAGGTGATAACCGCAGGCATAGCCAGCCGCATAGGGCATACCTACGGGCGTGAAGTTTTGCATGATGGCAAGTTCATCGCCGTATAGATACGGATTAATTTGGTCAAAACCGGTGACATGCAGCTGGTCTTTCATCTTCGGTTTGATTACGGTATTCAATGTCTCCATGTCCGTTTTGGCTACCCAGGGGCCTAGCAACTTTTCTCCATACAGGGATGTCGCAAAACTCTCGGCCAGCCCCTCGCTAACAACCATCTCGCCAAGCGTAATCTGAGGATTCCACTGGATATATTGATATCTCACATTATGATTGCATTCATGGGCTAACACGGATTGGATACGAGGTAGAGTATACCCATTGGGGATCAGGTTCGCAATAATATAACCCGGGATTCCACCATCTCCGCTGATACCTTCGTTCATCATGAGTGAGGGGCTGTTCTTATCGCCTAATAAAATCGTATATAGATACTCGGAGACTGATAGCTCAATCCCGTGATCTGTAAAGGTCGATAGACTCCTACGGACAGCTTCATGACACTGTTGCCAAAATGCTTCAGACGAGATCGCTGCTAACGATTGGTTAATCTCAGGTGTGATATCTGCGGGAGCGATATTCATAAAGTTATTCATCATAATCACATCGAAGCCGTGAGGCTCTTGAGAGCGAAACGGGATCTGTTGAATGTTCCATTTGTTCATGAATGGACTCATCATTCGCTCGCGGTATAACTCCAATTTCTCATCAGGTGCAGCCTGGATGATCTCCTCATAGATTTGATCTGAACGTAACGCGGTAATCTTCATCCTTAATCTCTCCTTCATGTAAGCTTGAGATCATTATCAAGTATGACCTAACGTAACAGTCAAGTGTTGATGTTACGCTGCTGGCTCTCTGAGTGATTCTTCATCTTCATTGCGAATATCAGAGCAGACAGGATATAGATCAGGCTTAACAAGAGATAAGGGAGTTGCAGCGAGAATACGCGATCAAAAGTCGTTTCACTAACCCGCACCAATAATCCGCCGAGAAGCGTACCAATAGCACTAATCCCAAAGGACAAAAAGCGAAACACACTTCCGACCCTACCAAGTAGCTCATTAGGAACGGAACGTTGCAGGATGGAGGAACGGGTAACATTGTACACAATAATGAAAAATGCAGCACAGAAGTACAGGCCGCCTACCATATACGCATTTGTAGTTAGACCCACCACACCGTAGATCATTCCCATGCACAGAATGGAGGAGATAATTAATTGTTTTGTACTCCATTTCTTACGCATATATGCAACAGCCTGGCTCCCTACAATGCTGCCGATTGTTGCAATGGAGATGAGAATACCAAATGCAAAAGCATCCAACTGAAGCACATCTCGTACAAAAAAGATCTGAGTAGCCAGGATAATCGAATACATCAGCGTAATGGTGACAGATAGAATGGCTAATCCGCGGAGAAAACGATCATGATAGACATATTGAATACCGGACCACATCTCGCGTTTCCAATTTTTCATCGGGCGAACTTCTCTCTTAGTTGTTTCCGTATCCCCTGGATAGAAGTTTCCCTTCAAACTGATCAAAAAGAGTAGAGCAATAACAGCTGTTACGGCGTCTATGGCAAAAGGAAAAACAATATGCAGGGTTATGATGAACCCTCCCAGGGCAACGCCCAGAATATCACTTGTGATTAACTGTCCGGCGGTGAACTGCCCATTTGCTTTCTCCAACTTACTCTCATCTACCAGTTGTGGGATCACCGTCTGTACTGTACTGTCGAATACAACTCGGCTCAGGCCAATCCCAAACATGAACAGTGCCAGAATCGGAATGCTCACCCATCCTCCCCAGATACATAACGTCAGGACAAGCAGTAGGATCATTCGCGTAAAGCCTGCCCCAATCAGCATATGTTTGCGTGAGTAACGGTCGATGAGGACACCTACAGGCAGACTGAATAGTAGCCAGGGTAAACGAAGTGCCGTCATGGTGACAGAGGCATACAGCGTATCGCTCGTAAGTGTTGATATGAGCCAAGGAACCGCAGCAAGTGTAAGTCCATCACCCAAAAATGTAAGAGAAAATGCACCAAATAACTTGGTATAGTTCGACTTAATTTTCATCGTTCCCTCCACCAATAAGATGTTAAGTATACCCACTTTGAGGTTGGAAAATAATGTGTTTTCACTTAAACCCAATTTAAGTTATTACAAAATGGTTTTCAATCCTATTTTTACATTAAATAACTTCACAAAACGCTTACAAACTTTCAATTCTACCCTACCTTTTCCGCTAGGAAGCTGAGATAATGGGAGAGGAATAAGGCATGAAATAGACGCGACAACCATGTTCACCAACAGCCAAAATAAAAGCTGCATATTCATAGGAGGATTATTAATGACGACACAACCATCGAATCTGATCCAATCCACGGAGGGCCAAGCATTGCTTGCCCAAATGTATGGACAATCACAAGTAGAGGAACAGACTTCACGTTACACAAAGCTGAACGCAACATTTGAAGAGTACTTTGGCGCGCAAGAGGGAAGCAAGTTGTTCAGCGCAGCAGGACGCAGCGAGATTGGCGGCAATCACACGGATCATAACCATGGTAAAGTGCTGGCGGGCAGCATTACGCTGGATACGATTGCAGTGGCAGCACCAACTGCGGAGTCAGTTATTACGTTTTACTCAGAAGGTTATGACAAGAAATATGTAATCGATCTCACGGACCTCACGCCAAATACAGAAGATGATGGCACAACAGCATTGATTCGCGGTATGGCTGCGGGATTTGGAGAATTCGGATATAAAATAGGCGGCTTCCAGGCGTACCTGTCAAGTAATGTGTTCTCAGCATCTGGGGTGAGTTCCTCGGCTTCATTTGAGATGCTGATCTGTACGATTTTGAATCATTTCTATAACGATGGAGCACTGGATGTTGTGACTTTGGCCAAAATCGGTCAGTATGCGGAGAATCACTATTGGAACAAACCTTCGGGTCTGCTGGATCAGATGGCTTGTGCGTACGGCGGACTCATTGCTATTGATTTTGAAAATCCTGCACAGCCAGTCATCGAGCCTGTTCAGTGGGATTTCCAACAAAACGGTTACTCATTGGTCATTGTGAATACGGGCGGTAACCACGCCGATCTGACAGAAGATTACGCTGCTGTGCCATATGAGATGAGAGCGGTTGCTCAGGCACTGGGCAGTGAGTATGTTCGGGAAATTACAGCTGACGCCATCTATGCCAACCTCAAGAAGGTTCGTGAAGCTGCTGGGGATCGTGCCGTGCTGCGTGCACTTCATTTCCTGGAGGAAAATAATCGTGTTGATGGTCAGGTTCAGGCGTTGCGTGATGGACGTTTTGCTGATTTCCTCAAACTGATTACGGCGTCCGGTAACTCGTCATGGAAGTGGTTGCAGAATGTATATCAGAGTGGTGCTGTGAAGGAACAGGAGATTGGCATTGCGCTGGCACTGACCGAGAATTATCTGCAAAACCTGGGTGATGGCGCTTGTCGTATTCATGGTGGTGGATTCGCAGGAGTTATTCTGACGATCCTTCCGAACGAAAAAGTAGAAGAGTATATGTCATGGATGCACGACATGTTAGACACACCGATTATTGTTGTTAATGTGCGTGCACAGGGTGCGGTATGCTTGAATGCATTGGTGGATAGCGTGAACGAATAGGAGCGTAGCCAATAAAACTACGTGTAATCAAAAAGCGATGATCTTCCCGGACTAAAGTCAAGGTAGATCACCGCTTTTTGTCATACCCAACGTAAGGATTAATGCAAGAACTGATTCATTTCTTGTAAAACGTCCTCTACCATCGGTAGCTGCTCCGCCGTGTACACTTCAATATCGATAGAGCTAAGCAAGGGCAACAGGGCTTGTGCCAATTCTGGTCGTGACAGAATTAGCTGGGAAGGCCTGTACCCTCGTTGCAAAAGAAGATCAACCAACTCTTCTGCGCATTGCTGCATACTGCGTTTTTGTTCTGCTACGGCAGAGTGGATAATCATGCCGGAGGCTGGCTCAGTGACGATGATAATCTGTGGGAAATAAGGGCGTTCCTTATCACCAATCGATGTTGGTAGATAGGATAATCCAAATTCCCAGAATGATTCTGGCGGGCAAGGCAGCTTGCGCAGACGCGTTTGATGAAATTCATCAATGAATATAGATGCAATTTCTTCTACAACGATAGGCTGTGGTTCAAGCCACTGACTGTTCCAATTCAATGCTTGTCCGTCAGAGGAAAGCTCTGGCACACGTGTGAGGAACAGACGCTGATCAGAAGGAAAGAGCTGATCCGGGTCAGACCGTACTGCTGAAGCGACTTCAATGGCCTGCTCAACACAGGTGGCGAAGAATCGAAGGTCCTCGGCTTTCCGAACAGGTCCCGGCACGTATCCCGGTTCATACAGATGAAAAGTAGGCCAGGCGTTTCGTCCGCGGTAAGAGAAACCTAATGTCTTTAACTGTTTGTATTCCTCACTGGATAGCTCGTCTCGATTTTCGAAGGACAACAGGAAGCAGTGCTGGGTGAAAACAGGGTCTTCCGTTATGATCCCTTGCATCAGATTAGCCAAGGTATTCAGTCCTTCTGTACCCAGGTAGACAGCCATTCCATACATCTCGCCTCCGTTGCCCATCACGGTGCAGTAGCCGATCTGTCCGGATTCCGGGTCCTGGACACCAAAAGTATGGGAGTTGCTCAGCCATTGCCAGCTTGCTTGTTGTTTGAAACGGTTGGCTGCTTCGTATAGTGGACGTGCTTCTTCAATAAGTAATTTCATGAATAATGTGTACTCCTCTCATATTAAGTGGATAGTGAGTGGTCGTTAGAGTGAGTCTACCACATCTGTATTTGATTCCATAGTCATGGGACACGAGACGACTATGCCTTAGGGAGAAGATAACAGTTTAATCAATATCAGGTTTTATACAGGTTAGCTTATAGCTGATACAATAGAGATAATCTAGTGAATGAGGATGGAGCGAGTAATGAGGGGATCAGAGCCAATATTGAATTACATAACGAATTATCTATTAAAGAAGGGCGAGGAGATAAGGAGCACAACGCCAACTCGGACGGAAACTGAGGTTGAAACGTCACTTCATGAACTTCACATCATCCGCAAAACAGCCCGGACATTCCGTCATACAGGTACACTTATTCTGGCTCTGGATTGTTCAGAAGAAACTGCAGAGGGCGGGGGCGAAACTGGCTACTCGGAACATACGCTGGCTCCGACCATTCTGCAAGGATGGACACCTAGCAAGAGGGTAGACATGGATGAATCGGAAGCATTTGATCTGATGCAACAGGGCTGGATTATCAAAGAAATTCGATTGAAGCGAGATGGAAAGACGGTAGAGCGTGCCCATTATCGGATGGGATATCGTCTTTTTAACGATATGGAGAGACGGGTGTTATGTGATCAACAGGCCCAATCGGCTGAACTGGAGAAGTATCAATTACGTGTAGGTAATCTGATGGAACTATACAAAAACAATCCAACCGGAAGGGCAACAGAACTCTTCAAGCTTGTACTTTTGCTGAATGTGAGTCTTCAATGGAACGTCGCTAAACTGCTGGAGAGCGAACACTTCCCTGCTCGTTGGAATGTTGAAAAGAGAATAAAGGGGTTGCATTTCATACGAGCGATCACAGAGATTGCGTTATCTGCTCCTGTCTTTGACTGGAAGGAAGTCGGTTCCCGCTACTATGGAGCAATTGGAGGCTCTAAGGCATTTGATATACATCGGGAGGAATTCCTGTCATGGCTTGAGCATAGCTCAGGCACATCTGCTGAATTGTTAGGCATGATTAGTCCTGGGAGAATAACGCCAATGTATTTTGCTGGTCACTTGGAGGGGCAGTGGTCTACCTATAAAGCTGGACCAGTCCATGCACTGACGGATCTGTCCATTGCCCAGGATCATTACAAAACAAACGCTGAAATATTGTGGCTGGTGGAAAACCGGGCTGTGCTTACCCGAATGGCTGCTGAACCGGATTTCGTAGAGCAAACCAATTCACTTATCGTCTGTGTGGATGGACATATGCGCAGCTCGCACAGGACATTCATTCAACGTTTACTGGAAGAAGACAGGTCAATTAAACAAGCCATTCTGTGGAGCGATTATGATGCAGATGGACTTCTAATTACTGGTGAGATGAGCGCTGCTTTGGCTGGCCAAGAACTGGTGTTGAAATTCATAGCTCACGATCATCAGGTTTATCAGGATCATGCTGCATTTAAAGCATATATGGACTTACTACTGACGACTACTCATTTAGAACAGGAGCAGGTACTCGGTAAGCGGGAGGAGTGGACCAGATGGATCAATCTTTAATCTCTATATTTCAGCATAAGGATTCAGCACCCGAACTTCTTCAGACCATGCGGGATATTTCCTCCTTATCCGGTGTTCTTAGTGATCTAGGGTCACAGAATTTTTTTCAGACGCCCATCGAAATATTACGATTTTTACGGATCATCCAGTTGGTCAATGAGGCTGCCTTGGGGCTTGATGAACCCATTGAGAACGCAAGTACACTCTACTATCGTTATCGAAATAAATATCATGATGCTGAACCACCAGAGATCAAGAAAGTAGAACAGATTGTAGGTGTACTCGTTAAGCATAACTGGATTTCGAAGCAGACTCGTCAGATCAAGATGAGAGATGTGGGTAAACGAATGATGGATGCCCTGATCCGCTTGGCGAATGACTCCTTGGCCTATTATATGCATGATGATATAGGCAGATCTCTTTTTCAAGCGAGACGGGATGCTGAGCATAGTGAGGCATATGACGATCACGGTATATCAGGGGGCAATAAAATCGCAAGCATGATTCGTAATGTGGAGCATGCGCTTCAATTACTGAAGGAAAGAGAGTTGGAATTACTGGCTGATCGCAATGCGCTGCCACAACTGGAAATTATACATCAGCTTATGCAGGAACTTGAGCACAAGCTGAGTGAGCGGCTTCATCAGTTTCAGACACTGGAAGACAGTCTTGTTTTAAGTCATCTTATGCAGCAGGGAACAGCCGTATTAGCAGAAGGTACCCACTTGAGTATAGGGATGATTAATAAGTACTTGAAATTCACAACCATGCAACAAACCATGTTGTCGTCTACGATTCATCCCGAGAAAGTCCGTGAATTTATTGTCAGTATGTATGATCCTCCGTTGGACTCTGACACGCCTAATGTTTACCAGCTACTTAGTTTTATGGAACAGAACCAGTATGCTGATGAAGCGATGGATGGTATATGGATCCCCGTTAAATTTGCCTCGCCGTTATCCGGTGCATCTGTGAGTGAGTCAGTACAATACCTGGAGACATACGAACCTCTTACTGAACCTATAGATATGTCCGCCCCGGCTGAATTGCTGTTTGTAGAAGAAGAAGTATCTCTTGAGCAACTAAGTGAATTGATGGGAGATACCGAGTGGTTATTGACCAAATCCATGATTCAGACAGAAGCAATTGAGCAATATATGGCTGCTGTGGAAGAAGCACCTGTAGAACAGGTCATCATCGAAGCTACATCATCTGAATGGGGCGATGCAATAAATGCGCTGACTGCCATCTCTGCCCTGATCGGTAACAAAACATTGGATATGGAACAGATCAATGCCGTCGCATCAGGTCCACAATATGCTAAGTTATGGGACTGGATCGAGCCTGATGATCGGAATCAAAGGATAACCAGCCGTAAGCTGCGAGAGGAGAATCAGAATGACAGATGAGACAACAAATCTCTCTTTCGAAGAGGTAAACCAAGAGCAGGCTACAGACAACATTAATGCTCTTCATGTAATGCAGGCGCTCAAAGGTATGCTTACAGAGCAGGAAGAGCTGGTGTTTATGAACCTGTTGTTTTCTTCGTCTGCCACAATTCGGGCAGGGAACTTTGGCTTGTCACGCCGAGAGGTTGAGAAGCAGCTGAATATTACAGGTCAGGAGGAGGCCTTTTATTCGTTTATACAGCGAGTGAATCAGGGCGTAAGCCGTTATTTTCAATTGATCTATGATGAGGATCGGGATCAGCTTGTCGTCATGATGAGAGTTCCGGCGAGAGCCGCCCGAAGTACGCTTTCCAAGGAAAGTCTGGCGATATTATTGTTCATGTTCTATCAACAGGAAGTATTGCAGCATGAGTATACACTGTTTGACCAACTTCTTGATGCATTTGGACATGAAACGACCAAGGCTAATCAGCGATTGCTCATGAATCTGGACCCTTTACGTAAAATTGGTGCTATCGAGGAGTATGATACCCGTTCACCCGAAAAGGCGTATCAATTAACGGCAATAGGAGTACATATGTTTTCCGATTCATTTTTACGTCGTACAGTCGAATTCAGTCAATCGAATCAGTTGAACAAAGAAGAAGTCATGAAATTTTTCAAAAGATATAATCTTCAACAGCAAGGAGCGGAATAATAAGAGATGATACCTTATAAAATGTGGTTCGCCGGAATTCGTGACTATGATAATACGGTAATGGATTTGTCGGGCAGACAGGAACATATATTGATTACTGGACCTAATGGGGCAGGGAAATCGACGATCACGTATTGCATGGGAGCGGTCTTGTATTCATCCAAAGTAGAACTGGAAGGTTTGAAATCCCGGAATCTGTTACCCGATCATACATGGAATGCACAGATCCGGTTGTTATTTCGCAACGAAGGGGACATGAAGATCGACGCTCCTGAATGGATTGAATTTGCGATATATATTTCGCAGGAGCCCGGATCAGGCCAGCCCATCAAGCGGGAGTATGTTGTATATTCTGGGGATCGTCCTGGAGAGTGGTTACACGAAACACGATATAGCTCAGGGGATCGGCAATATAATTTTACGGCATATAAAAGAGATCTGGAATACAAATATAAAATTGACCCTGATTTATTCTATTTGATCTGGTATCAGCAGGAGGTTAATCAGTTCGCGGTTATGCATTCGGAGGAAAGATTTCGGATATTTGCTGAGATGCATGGTATAGATGCAGTGCAGCGAAACTGGGAAGAAAGTGTGGAACAACTGCAGGAGACAAGGCAAACGCTGATTCAGGCTGAAACCAATGTGAGTAACAAAAAACAGTGGTTGCATATACAGAAGTCCAGTTTGGATCGATATGAGGATAACCGGAAACGTCTTCTGGAAGGTGGGAAATTATATGCTTCCTCCTTGCTTCAACTGGAGGATTACTACAAGCGTGAAGAAAAGGATCTCAAGGACCAGTTGGAACAACTTGAATTAGATCGGGAGAATTCGGAGGATCAGCTTGCTCGCATCAGGCTACAAGTAACACAAATACAATTGAGGCAATCGGACAGCGAGCAACAGATGCAAGCTCTCACGGTTGAACTGCAGCAACGTTCTAGCTGGCAAGAGGAGTTAAATGTTGAACAGGCACAAATGGTGGAGGTTATCCAGCGTTTGGAATCTGATCTGGCAGCAATCCAACAGGAGCAGCTACGGATTACCCGGACAGAGAACGAGGTGCAGCTACAGCTGGATCAGGTCGGTAAACAGTTGCAGAAGCGTAGTCTGGAATATGAGCAGTTACAGAATATGTTAAGCGCAGCTGATGATCGAGTTACCCAACATATCAAGGCAATTGCGTCACTGGAAACGGAAGCTGAACGAGATCGAGAGGCTGAACAGGAGCACAGTGATTATTTGCAGCGGTATACCGGAAGTTATCAGGTACTGGAAGAGATGACAGTGCTGGAAGAGCAACTGAATGTGAACAAGGATCTTAAACGTGATCTGCTGCATCAGCGACAAGAGCTTCTGGATGAAAGGGAACGTCTTGCATCCAACCGGGATTGGTCCAGCCGTCAGCGTCAATCTTTGAGCTATTTCGATAAACGCGGGGTTCAGGCTTATCCGCTGCGAGATCTTGTGGAGATGGATGAAGAAGCTTCGCTTCAATCTGAGGAATTACTTGAACCCATTAAATATGCCGTGTTTTTTGATGGTCGATATGCCAGTGTCCCCAATGATCTGTATCATGTGCCATTGAACAGTGTGATTCCGGATAAATCAGTGATGAGAATTCCTTCTCTTCACTTGAAGGTGAAGCCAGGTTTGACTGAGGAATTATTGCCTTTTGCAATGAAAGCCCTATGGTGGGTAGAACAGTTTTTCCATGAATTCGAGCCCAGAATTAAAGAAGGTGTTTTGTTGGATAGCATGGGCATCCGAGGACCGCAGGAGGAACGAAGGTACATTTTGAGTGAACAGGCTCTTGTGCTCCGAAGGGCGCAATTGGAGAAAAATATTACAATTCTGATGGAGAAGGTTGAACGGACAGATGGAGTCATCACACGCCTAGCCAGTAGACTACAGGAACTAAACTCTATACTGCCTATGATGAAGCGTGCAGAGGCATTCATGACGCGTGTACATGAACGCAATCATCGTAGAGACAAGCTGATGGAGGAAAATAGCTTGCTGGCGGCAGAACAACAAAGCATCCGGGAAATGAAGAAGCTGGAGTCCGGTATCATAAAACAACTTGTACAATTGGAAGAAGAACTTCGCGTATTGCAACTGGAAGCTGACTTTTATGTACGTCTCGGTAACCTGAAGGGAAAATACGAACAATTGAATGTAAGCCAGCGCAGATTGGCTGATCTGAAGGCTCAGATTGGGGATATTCAAGATCAGATGAAGGAGTATGAGGATCAGCAGGATGCAATCAGCATTCGCTTACGGCGGTTGAAGCGTGAAGATCATGATGCGCAGGCCCAATTGGAATCCGAGACGAATAAGCTGAATTGGATCAATAAACAGATGGAGAATCGTCGGGAGTCGTTTGTTACCGTAGAAGCGGAGCATGTGAATATCATTTTGGAGATTGAGGATTTTAAAGGGGTTTCTTCATTACTAATGGAGCAGGTTCTCGAGGAATTGCAGATTTTGCAATTGGATGAAGGTCAGGATATAGAACAGTCATCTCGTACAATACCTTCCCTTTCCCAGATTCGAATGGGCTATGAAACGGGGAAAACGAAGTATAATCACGCCCGTAATGAAGCCAACATTGATCCAGCAGCACCGGAAAACTACAGGGTAGTGAAAGAGGAATTT
This sequence comes from Paenibacillus sp. GQ49, assembly GCF_059759055.1. Taxonomy (NCBI): domain Bacteria; kingdom Bacillati; phylum Bacillota; class Bacilli; order Caryophanales; family Paenibacillaceae; genus Paenibacillus; species Paenibacillus sp. GQ49. Next base: position 102,282 of record NZ_JCAXEL010000010.1, on the reverse strand, counting down.
GAACGACTTCAAGATGAATACAAGCGGACCAAACTGTTATTTGAACAAGATGAAGAGCGGACCATTCAATTAAAGGATCAACTAGAGACAACGATACAGATGAGGGTCCTTGAGATCCAACAGCAATTTCGTTCGTACATGACGCTATTTCAGTTCGAAGGCGAAATCAACTGGGAGCAATATGCGGACAAAAAAGGGAGAACCCACTTTCATCTGTATATCCGTGCACGCAAGGAAGGACATCGAGGAACGATGGAAGATGTGAGTCTCAAGGCACGCGGAGGACGAGTTGGAAAAGGGGTATCGGGTGGAGAAGAGTCTCTGAGTTCGTTGTTATTCGCACTTGCGTTGTTGCGTAACTTGCAGACAAGCCCAGGCTTCATCGTGCTTGATGAGTTCGACAGTGCATTGGACGAACAACGCAAGCTGAAGGTCTTCGATCTGTATCATAGGGAACTGTCACGGAAATTAATTATCCTGACGCCCAAATCTCATGAGAATACCTATCTGGATCGATTCAAAAAAGCGTATGTTGTTCACCATAATCCGATTCTTACTCGAAGTAGAGTCGCAGGTATAAAGGTGTAAAGGCAAGAAAACAATAAATTTCAATGTGCAGAGCAGTTTGTACGTGAATAATTACCAAAATGATGATAAGAAACCTATAGTCGATTCCGGGCTTGCCCGGAATTTTGGTGTATTCATTTATAATAAAACCCCAAACTTTGAAGGTCCTTACCGTGTTAATTAAGTAGCGGCTGTATCTCAATAATATTCTCATGGGAGGAAGGGTCAGATGATTACACCTACAGTGGCTGGTCAGGAAGAGGCTCAATTATACGAGGAGTTGCGGCGTGCGATCGATGAATTCGAAGAGGGCGAGCAGCGGCAAATAGTTCTGAGTCGGATGGTCAGACTGCTCAGGTTCGCCAAGTGGCGCAAAGATCGGATGCGCAAGATTGATACATACTGCCAAAGGATCAAACCCGCGACACTTTGGATCATACTAGCCACAGGAGCTCTTGCGCCGGTCTTGTTATTTAGCGTGTTCATCTGGGTGTCGTTGTGGGTGGAATGAAGCTGTAGTGAAGGAGGAAAGGTGTGAAAGAAAGATCGCTGCGGTAGTTTATAGTGAATTACTGTGTCTGCTGCTCGTTATCCAATCGATGAATCAGGAAGGCTTCGTATATCACGTATCTGGTTCGAGTGAGGAGCTAGCATTATGAGTGAGGCAGTGACGAGTGTAAAGGTTTATCTAGAGCGTCGCTGCCTGACAAAGTTATAAACCATTACTTTCACATATTTATGCAAATTGCTGAAATTATTCTGGTAACAACGTCCTATAACTTATAATCTGTAAGGTTTAATGCCTGAAATTTATAAAGACTTTGTGCTCATTTCTTATATGTCATATACACGATTCAGAGAAGATGGACTATAATGATTCTACTTCTTTGGAAAAAAGAGGATAAGATTAGGATATGAAATCCCTATTATTACATATGAAAGAGCCATGTATCGTACAAGGCCCCAAAGTTTTAAAAGTTAAAATTTCTTATAAACTACTTAAGAGGTTTGATGTCTTCGGGCAATGAGCCTGTTTTGACTTCATAAGTATCATAATCCACCATTTGAGATATTTCTTGGGTCTTATTTCCTTTTACGTACCCTGTCAGTGTGACACCGTATGAGACAAGTCAGATGGAATGAACTTGTGGCCTGTAAACTCAACATCAATTCCATAGGTTACTTTAAAGTAAGCTAGGCTTGCGATTTCGGATTTTTGTACAATTTCTTTTTGCTCGTTCGATATGCAACCGTAAAATACAGTGATACTTAAACTAATCATTATTAATAGGGTTAGAGGTGTACGAAATTTAATATTGAGCATAACCACTACTCCTTACTGGAACCTACTTAATTTTTTTGTCAAGTAACTCTTTCGGTACAACGGCTGTTTGAACTTCGAACGTGTCATAATCAATAAGGATGGTGATTTCAGTTTCTTTATTATTTTCAACATGTCCACTCAAACTGATATTGTGACTAAGATCTTTTGGTAGAAATTTATGATCAGTGAATTCCACTTCAGTATTATAGTGATCAATAAAGTATTGATGACCCACTTGAGTTGCTTCTTCAATAATTTTATCTTGATTCGGCATAGAATTACATCCTCCCAATATAAGGGCTAAGATTATAAGTGTAATAGATACAAATTGAATATTTTTAAAAATATTCTTCAACCTCCTATATATGTGAACTTAACACTTTATAATATACTTTAACTTTTTAGTTCAGTAAACAGAGAGGAGTTTTTATGGATAACTATATAACTGATAAAACATATAAGGAAATTTCGGAACTGGCCTATCTTAATTTAAATGAAGGGGATTACCCTGATACGCTGGATTCAGCTAGTTGGAAAGTGGTTGAGCCAGATGGAGCAAAATTGCACAGAAAGTCTGGGTTCGACGCAATTGTTTTAAAGAATGATCTTACAGATCAGATTGTCATCGGTTATCGCGGAACTGAACCAGAAGGGAAGTTGACAGATAAATTCGCGGATTGGGAGACAGATGCTTTTGATGTCGTAGGAGGAAGAACGAGAAAGCTTGAAGATTCCATAACCGACCCAGAGCGGCATAATATCTTCAAAAATAGTCCTTTTAAACTCATGATGGATAATACAAGTTGGGAAAACAATCAGTTTCATCAAGCTGAAGAATTGTATGAGGCAGTACAGAAAGCATACCCTGATTCAGATATTTCGCTAACAGGGCATTCTCTTGGTGGTGGTTTGGCTCAATATGTAGCTGCTCGTCATGATGTGTCTGGTATGACGTACAGTGCTCCAAGTGTAATGAATCTGCTGGATGATATAAGTTTGGCTAAAGTGAATGAAGGTCACTTTGACAACAAAATGGTTAATGTGGTTCATCCGAGTGATTCTGTAGGAGCTGGCGGAATAAGTGAATATGATAGGCACGTTGGACTTACGGTGTACAAGGGACAGGATTTTGACACTGCTAATGCGATGTATCAGAACTGGAAGTTTCAATTACAGTTAAAGGTCCCTTTTCAACCTCTCGGTGCAGGCTCGCCGATGTTGGTTCATGACGTTGGAATAGATATAGATCTAGATAAGCTGTACATTGGAAATATCGTTAGATTATTGGATTCCTTCTCGAAGGACGAAGGCAAGGGGTACCACTCCATGAAGCAATATGAGTTTGATAAGGATGGCAACTTAACTGGCCCGTTAATCGATCGGAGTACGGGAGAGACGCTTGATATTTCTCCAAGATGGACTGCACATCAGAAAGCAATAGCTGTGTTCTCTAATGTGATGTCTGGTGCAGTAGCTTCGTTTATATCCGGAGTAGGTAGTTCTGGTGGCGGTAAGATTCAATTAACACCGGAAGAATTAGCGCAGTCTGCTCGGGAAATGAGACTGAGTTTGAGCGGATTTTCCAACGATGCGCAAGCTTCTATTCAGATGTTCCAGACCCATATAGCAACGAGCGAAAGTCAGTCTTTTACACCGATTGCTTATAATGCAACAGCTACTTTGCAAAAAATTAACCGTTGGTACCAAGAGTCCATAAGTGAGATTGCAGATTATATTGAACGAAAGAGAGAAGATTTTGTAATCGCTGATCAGCAACAATAATAATGGGATTTATATAGATAGATTAACAGGAGGAAAGTAGACATGGGCAGAATATCCGTATCCCTGTCGGATCTACGAAGAGCCGTTCAACAATGCGAACAATTGCAGCAACGGCTTATACAACAGGAACAGAAGATGCGTACGATTCATGGAAGGTTGCAGCAGGATTGGGTAGGGACATCAGCATCGGTGCTAACTTTCAAGGTGCAGTCTTTTGTTGAAGGAGCTGCTGTGAGATTAAGTGAACTAGAAGCTCATAAAGAGGAATTGAAGCGATACATTCGCAAGATGGAAGAAGCGGACAGAGAAGATCAAAGAAATCGCAGCAGGATGCAGTAATTGTCTATATCTGCTCAAAAGTAAATAGTCAGATAGGAAGTAATCCTCCCACCTAACTATTTACTCCCTTGGGTAAGCAGTACTATAACTGATTAGTGTGTATCAGTATTATTCTTGTTCAATGTTTGAATTTTCTCTTGAATATACTGGTGGTAATCGCGGAAGCTGCTGATGTGATGCAAGGAATCAGAATTCTCGGACTGGATCTTAATTTTACCGTCCTGAGGCAATTTTTTCATCTCAGCAATGACGGATTTGGAACCTTGGATATCACCGGACATGTCCTGGATTCGCTGTAATAATGCTGGATGTCCTTCATGCTGGAGCATTTCGGCGAGCGGTCGCATTTCCTCCAACTTTTGGCTCGACCGTTCAAGTGTGGTCATCACTTTGTCTCCATCTGTACTTGCGCTAAACGAAACCATTCGGTGAATATGATCTTTCTCCATACGCTCAAGCGCCTCAAGATGGGAAGCTTCCAGTCGTTTGGGATCGCTCCAACTCTCCGACCGAACGGTGTCATTCTGCTGCTGAGAAGCATTATTCGCGGTGCCATTACCACAGCCCCATAACAGAGTTGAGCAAGTTAACACGGCTCCAACGGCGATGATACTTTTTAACCTCATGCTGTCACTCCTTCGATATTTTCCTGAAGGTAGTATGAGCTATAATATCCAAAATCATGCTTCATCTTGTGATAAATGTAGCAAATGATCCAAATAAGTGAAGTTACAATTGCAACGTTATGTAATGAGGTGAAGCTTTATGAATCTTTATACTAATAACATATGGCGCTGGACCATAAATCTTCTGTATCCCGCCATTATCTTTGTATTCCAGAGCTGGGGCCCGATATTGGATTCTTGGACAGGTCCTATTTTGTTCGTCGCGGTGTTCTGCTTTCTATGGAGCGATGTGAAAGACTTGTTCGTCTCGACGGGATTGACATGGTTTATTGCCATCCCGTGCTGGTGGTATTGGATTGAACGTCCGAAACCATCGTTCGGTGCAGAACATTTTGCCGCACATCTATGGTTAATTGTACTTATGTATATTGTCTTTGTGCTCATTCCTCAGACCTTAATCCTAACTACTCGGTTGCGGGTGATGCATTATTATAAGAAGTGAAAGTTAGTTGAGAGAAGGCGGCCGTTGGCCGTTTTTTTAAAATAAAATGAACGCATGGGAGAGAGTTCATTGTTAAGCAAAGATATAATAAGAAGTAAAGAAGAACGAAAAGATACATCTTTCCTTACTGGATCATGCAGTTGTCATTGTTATGGATCGCTGCATGGATGCTGGTAAATTACTTCGGGGCAGCACTATCTGACATACTATTTCTACGATAATTAATTGTTTATAGAGATTCAATTTTAAGGAGAGGTTAATCTATGCCCAAGACAAGCAACCGTAAACGGGTAGCGTACGTGTTGTTCTTTGTATTGGTCGCTCTGTTTTTGATCCGCTCTTGTGGTCCGTAGGACATCGACACAATCTTAAGCGAAAAAGGTATTCCCCCAGAACAGGTAAAGCTAGTTACACCTATTGAAACGCGAACTCAATTGGTATTATATCAAGATCTCACTACGAATAACCTGACTCCTGCTTTGATCCAGCAAAAGATGTGGTTCTCCGAACTGGCCAGAATAGGCGGTGGTCTGCAGGATAATCCGGTCGAGCCGCTTTCTTCTCATATATCAGGATACGAGGAGTCTAAAGGCAAAATGATCTATATTATATACGGGTATCTCCACGATGCTGACATTACCCAGGTGCACATTCGCTACGAACCAAATCTGGCATCTTCACGGTTGGAAGCGGAAATCGTGGAATCATCTTCCGATCAATCCAGCGGCAGGTTGTGGTATGCGGTAATCCAGCAGCCGATTCACGAGATGATATGGGACATAAAAGGATTGAACGACGAAGGTCACGTCATCTACTCATCTCTCGATAGTGAGGATTAGGAAGCAGGCTGGCTTATGGAATGGAAACTTCGCAGTCACAGATCCGCATGACCCGAACTGCAAATGAACGACATCTTAAACTTAAAACCCCTTATCCGTCGTATCATACGGACAAGGGGTGTTTCACGTTCTTGCTATACTTTCCGTTTATATTTACCTGTATACGGAATAGTGAGATGAATTTTTAATTCCTGAATCGAGTCTTCGGTAAGCATCATCTTGCTCCCATTGTTGGATAACTTACGCCAGAGTTTCGGATTTTTGCGATATAGCTTCTCCTGAAGACCGTAAATATCCACACCACGCTCAAGGCCGTGACGATAGGTCTGCATGATCTGCTCCCGTAACTTCACTTCACTAATCTGGATCATCTCTTCATAAGAGGTGGGCACCAGGTATTCGTACAGGGCGGTGAGGTATTGGGCGTCAATGTTGAACGTAACGTCTTCTCCATGAATGACAGGTTTAATCTTGATCTTTGGCAATCCTACACTGAGTGCCCCATAGATCGTTCCATCCTTCTGCACAAGCAAGGGAGCACGCCGCATGTCCTTGATTAGCCAGTGATAACCGGGAAGCTGACTGCGTGGAAAGTATTCAAAGTCATAGCCAGTCTTTTCGAAAAAGGCCCCTTCCACCAGAAACAAATCATGTTTCTTCTCATTCTCAGCCCACTGGGTATCGTTCAATGCAATACTCGGCAGATACGTCGTTGTAGCGGGATCATTATGTGTTGCAATGAGCTTAAAGCTAAGCACAGGCGGGTACAACGATTCTTCCATGTACGTGGGGAGCGGATTGTGAAGAATGCTGTCCAAGGGCGACATATTATAGATGGACGTTGCACTTAGGATTTTCTCCAGAGGCTCTCGTGTTCCGTACACCCAGGTTGTATAACGGGATTCTGGAAACCGTCCCAGCATGTCGAACACTTCTTTGATATGTTTGCTGGTGAGCACACCTTCGGCCATAACGATGGCTGTCACATGCCCCCAAGCCATGTGTAATTGAGCCGTACGGAACAATTCGTTTAGCGCCAGACTCATGGTTTTCCCTTCGGCATGTCCAACCCATACAGGCGGTGTCTCGGCACTTTTGGTTGAACTTTCACTTTTGGCGACACTGGCAAAATCCAGCGTTTGTACATACAGGTGATACATGCCGTCCTTATAATCAATTCCAAAGGCTTTGGCGTAGTCTACCTGTTGGATTTCAAAGGCACTCCAGCACCCACTCGTCATCACGCACATCGATAGGCTTAACAGACCCAGCAAACATCGCTGTAACAAGTGTTTCATCGTCCGTTTCCTTTCTTACGCGGTTCTTGAGTCTCAAGATAGACGGGTCTTCGTTTACCTAACCCTTTTGGCAGTTTGAATAATGAAGCTATCGCTTGTTTGAGATGAAGCGGTGTTAACGGCGTGAGATACGGAATGCCAAATGATTTGAGATCGGTCAGGTAGATGAGGAACAGAATCAACGACAGGATGAACCCATAGATGCCGAGGGATGCCCCCAGGACAAAACAAAGGAACCGCAGGATCAGCACAGAACTGGTCATGACCTGATTCACAATGGTTGCACCAGCTACGACGGTAACTGCAATGATGACAATCATGAGGGGAGAGACCATGCCGGCTCGAATGGCGGAATCCCCGATGATCAAACCTCCAACGACAGTTAATGTCTGGCCGATGGCACTTGGCAAACGTACCCCCGCCTCTCTGAACAGCTCCATTAGCAGCATAATGAGAAACATCTCCACTCCCGATTCCATCGGAAGTCCCATGCGTCCAACCGATATCGTCGCGACTAGAGGAAAGGGGATCTGATCCATATGAAAGGATGTCAGCGCAATATAAAAGCCAGGCAGGAACACGGTGATCATCAGGCCAAGAAAGCGCAGCATCCGCCCTACGTTGACAGGCAGGAAGGGAAAGCTGGCATCCTCCGGTGATTTCAGCAAAAGAAACAGATTAACTGGCCCAATAATGGCACTGGGATTGCCGTCTACAATGAGGATAAAACGTCCATTCAGGAGACATTCTGCAGCAAAGTCAGGCCTGCCCGTATAATGGGTGACGGGAAACAAAGTAATCTTCGAAGGCGACAGCAATTCTTCCAGTTCATTAGCGGTCAAGATTCGTTCGGTCTCAATTTTACGCAACCGATCCTGAACGTCTTCGATCAGTTCCGGATTGGCAATATTCTTAATATACATCAATGCCACCTTGGTTGCAGAACGTGAACCGATCAGTTCGATATTACAGGCCAGCTGGGACGTACGCAGTCGGGTGCGTATCAAGGCAACATTGACGGCAAGGGGTTCAATGAATCCATCTCTTGCCCCGCGGATCGAAACTTCGGTGGTCGATTCCTCTGGTGTTCGAGTAGGGATGTTAGATATATCAATACTCCACATGGTTTGCAGGGAAGGAATACAGATCAACATATGGCCTTCAAAAACACGGAGAGACATCAGTTCAGTTCCAAATGCCGGATCTTGCAGATCCATTCGGGTCCAATCCAGGCTGATGCACTTTTCAATGTCCGATGTACGAATAAAGTGTGTATTTTCATATGTTCGTTTGAGTTCCGGGAGAATAATATCGTAGATCGCTTCACTATCTACCATACCGCTGCAATAGGTCATAAGGAGTTGCATCGGAGGTTCTCCGATCATATGACTATTGATGATGACATCATCAGATCCGGCAAAAAAGGTATTCAAGTTGTGCTCGTTCATTCGGAACGGTTCAACGTCAGGATTATTCTTGGGTTGAGTTGAGATCGGCACGTTTGGGAGCCTCCTTGTCCTTTTTATGGATTAATGCGGCAATGGTCAATATTACGGTAACGATGGATACATAAGCGAGCATGACCGGGAACTGAATATGATCCACGTAATAGTCGACGTAATCAATGCGCCACCATTGCATCGCCATGAAGCTCATGAGGACGGTGATGGTGAGAATCGCGATATATCGTTTCTTCGGCCTGCGGAAATTCAGCAGATCCACGATGAGATACATGGATATAGCGACCCTTGCGAAAGAACCACTGAGCCACTGATAGATGGACAAAAAATCAACGTGCTGCAGCAGCTTGCCTATATTCACAAGTTTCCATTGCTCATAGGGACTGTTTCGTTGTTTTGCTGCTTCTTCGGGACCGAATTCCACGATGGCTCCGATCGTTGGTCCTATCGCCATACTGAGCATAAACACGCCGAGGATCAGGACATACCACCAACGAATCTTGCCTTTGACTTCATGTTGGAACAACATAAGAATCCAGATCTCCATAAGCCCGGCTAAGGAGTAAATCATGCCCCGCCACACGGGACCCATGCCGTTCTCCATAATCGGGAACAATAGACCGTAGTCTTTATATTTCATATTGGCGGACATTACAAAATAACCAAGCAAAATCACAAAGGGCAGCAGCAGACTGGAAGTCATCGCAATGGAGCGTATGCCTTTAGCCGCTGCCCATGCTGCAACCAGTGCTCCGCCACCTGCCAGAACATAGGGAGGCGTAAATTGAAGATATGTGGACACGGTCCAGTTAGTTGTCTCATACAGCGTATGCGTGCCAAGCGTGAACAGCAGAATGGAAGCGGAGATTCGGAAGATCCAGGAAGGGACCGCACCGAATTCTCGCGTGATCCAATCTGTTAATCGCTGTCCACGTACCCGCCGAATGATGATATACATCATACATAGAAACAACATGAAAAAAGGGCCAGCCGCCACGACAGACAACCATCCGTCTCTACCGCCAGCTTCGAGAATTGCTGGGATGGACAAGACATGGCAGACCAGTCCGGCACTTAATAAAATGATGGAAAAGGACAACCAGATGGTAATTTGACCTTTTTCACGACTCATGCGAATCCTCCTTTCCAATGAAGGAAGTTTCCGTTAGGTTGTACAGCATATAGGAAGTTGATTCCTTTTTCAGATTTTTTCACAGAAAGCTGCAAACGAGATGGACGAGCTAGACAGAAAGCTTTAACATACAGATATAGCAATGTCGAAGACAAACACTGAGCGAAGCATAGAGAAATAGGGAGGAACCTACGATGACAAATACAACGAAGGCACCTGAAGAGACAAAAGTTGGCTTTATTGGTACAGGCGTGATGGGTAAAAGCATGGCTGGGCACATCCAGAGAGCAGGGTATCCGCTGCATGTGTACACGCGAACCGCTGCCAAAGCGGAAGCGTTGATGAAAGAGGGTGCCGTATGGCATGACACACCAGGCAAACTGGCTGCCGCGTGTGATGTCATCATCACGATGGTGGGGTATCCGAAGGATGTGGAGGAGATTTATCTCGGTGAGGATGGACTCGTAGCTAATGCCAAAACGGGGTCATATCTGATTGATATGACAACCTCAAGTCCGTTACTGGCTGCACGAATCTTTGAAGCTGCGGAAGCCAAAGAACTGCATGCACTGGACGCGCCTGTGTCGGGCGGTGATATCGGAGCGCAGAACGCCAAGCTGTCCATTATGGTTGGTGGTAGTTCGGAGGCCTTTGAAGCCGTGCGTCCGCTGTTTGAGCAGATGGGCAGCAACATTGTGCTGCAAGGCAAGGCGGGAGCCGGACAGCATACCAAAATGTGCAACCAGATTGCTATTGCCTCTGGCATGATGGGTGTATGCGAAGCACTTGCCTATGCCAAGACGTCTGGTCTGGACGCGGAGACCGTGCTGAAGAGCATTGCTACCGGTGCAGCCGGAAGCTGGTCGCTCAGCAATCTCGGTCCGCGTATGATCGCAGGCGATTATGAGCCTGGATTCTATGTGAAACATTTTATCAAAGACATGGGAATTGCACTGGAGTCTGCAAAGGCGATGGGCATGAAAACGCCTGGGCTCGCTCTGGCCGAATCTCTGTATCGGGAAATAGCGAATAATGGTCTGGAAGAGAAGGGTACTCAGGTACTCTACACCTATTATCTTCAGGCTTAACATCAAGAGAACAGCAGCGTATTCTTTTTCTATTCAGGAAAGGGTTGCGCTGTTTTTTTTCAATTTTGCGGTTTGTTTATGCGTCTAAAGTCACGGAATTGGTTAAATGTTCATATATACTTTGCGTATTGGAGAGATTTTGATCGTTTTCCCTTTATTTTTACCCCGCTTTATCCGACATAAGTAATAGAAGTTTACATAATGAATGTGTCAAAGGATGTTATTCCTCCTGTAATGGTCACCCGTAACCCACACTATAATAGAACGGAGCTTGCCCATGTTCAAGAAAATCCTGTCTCTGTTCAAGACACAGCCAGAGCTTGCGAACCAGATTACAGCCTCCGCTTCAGCGCTACCAGCGACGACAACCATTCCCCCGCGTATGGTCCGCAGTAAGCGCAAGAAAAAAGCGGAAGGGGATTGGACACGCCAGCCGGAGGAGCCTAGTACAGCAGATCAACTGATTGGTCTTCCAAGTCAATATAAAGTGCTGAACGACCTGCTCGTTACCAATCCGAAGTCACGCTCCGGTTATTCGCAGATTGATCATGTTGTAATCGGTCCGCGGGCAATTTTCGTGATCGAAACCCGAAATCTGACGACAGGTGAGATTCGCGGCGGAAGAAGAGAGGCCAATTGGTCGGTCAGCAGCAGCCGGGTCAAAATGTACAATCCACTCATGCAGCATCGTGCACATGTGGAAGCCATCCATGCACACCTCGGAGACTACAAAAGAGTACGTCTCGTCTCCATGGTGACTTTCACCAACCGTTGCCGCATCAGTGTTGATCCTGCTGTGAGGTATGTGAATTCGGATGAATTAATCATCTACGATCATGAATTGGTGGAAACGATTCAGCGTAAGACGGAACGACTTGAGACTGAGGTTCCCGAAACCGTATTTCAAGAGAAGGATATCCAGGCGATTTACGCCCTGTTATCATCGGTCAATTCCACGGATCCTCAGATTCGGTCAGAGCATATGGAGAAGGCTAAAGGTATCAAATAATTTCGCTTCACGAACACTGTTGTCCATACGGGCGGCAGTGTTTTTGTGTTGCGGTGGTAGTTAATGTGTGCATAGTAAAAGGCTTTAGACACAGGTATATCGTCGTATACAACCGATTTTTAACTTATGATAGAATGTAGACCATGTCCAATTGTGTGAATCAAGCATGTTATATGAAAGGATATTTTTGTAAGTGGGTGTTCAAGTCTTGGAGCAGAGGTTAATGGTTCTCAGGAATATACATACGATAGGGGAAGATTATACGATGAAATGGAATTATATGATAAAGACGTTCACAGTTATGCTTGGTTTGGCAGCGATTCTGACAGCTTGTGGTGGCGGAGCTAAAGAGACGTCATCGCCGGAGTCTGCTTCCGGTACAGAAGTTGCTTCATCAGAAACAAGCAGCCCGAATGCTGCTGTAACAGAAACCGCAGCAACCAGTTCGAAGGGGAGTGAGGAGACAGGTTCAGCTACAGAAGAAGCTTCTTCAGCTGACGACGGCAAGATTGGAAAGGACTCCACGCTGGAAGAGTTGAAGCAGCAGTATGCGGATAAACATGGTTATATCCGTATCCCTCTGAATGATTATCCGGTACGTCGGGTTAGTGAGGAAGGTTCCAAAAATATTAATGTCGCCAATTATAGCGATGCCGTTGTGGACATGAATGCAGGGGTGCCGATTCACTCCGATTCGCAGCGGTTGATTGATGATGCCTTTCCTTTTTTTACAACCGTACAAGCACCTGATGAATCTTATGTAACCTGGGAAGAAGCAACCAATCTCGAACGTGCCATGGTGAAAACGCTGTTTATCGCCCGTGAAGGTCTGCTGATTACTGAGGATGCGATGAAAAATAAGGATTATAACAGTACATCGTTCCAGGATTCGATGGATTTCTTCAGGGTCACAGCTAAATTTGAATCTATGGCACCTGTTGCACAGCATCCGCGTGACATTACGTTGAGTACGCTATACGACAAAGCCCGCACGTCGTGGGGCAAGCTTGCTGCGATGGACCCGGAGCAGGATGAAGTGGCGTTTGCTGAGATGTACAAGACTACTAGGACTGATGCCAATAATGCGATGGGATTGCTTAATGTTCTGTTGTCTACGAATGAGGAAGAACGGGTAGAGGAGATTTACGGAAAGGAATAGTAATATTATTGAATAGAATTTGAATGAGTTGAACGAAATATATAAATGCTGAGGTATTTCATAGAACCCTGACTGCCGGGACGATCGGTGGTCAGGGTTCTATGTGTTGTGTGTGAGAGTGGAAATAAGAAAAGAGGTGTTGAGCAATTTTTTAAAATTCGCTTGAAACTATATCCAGAACGATGCGTATCATAAGGTATTAATTGTTTTTTAATGTAGAATATTGCCGTATTTCAGAGTATAGTTAAGGAATAATTTAACTTATATTCAACATGATGTAGACATGAAAGTTACTGAAAAATCTTGAAAAGAATGTACGGTACACCAGGTTGAAACTATTGGAGGTTGAGTATGAGTTCATTTAAAAGCTGGTTAAATTCAACAAAACAAGGACTTGAGGAGCAAGTTAAAAAGTTTAAAAATAAAGATTTTATGGATGCCGTGGTTGCAGGTTGTGCACTGGTTGCTTTTGCAGATGGTTCCATTGACGAAGCGGAAAAGAACAAGATGGCCGGTTATATCAACCTGAGTCAGGAATTAAAAGTATTCGATATGGCTGAAGTGATTACACGCTTTAATCATTATGTCGCGAACTTTGAGTTCTCTCCAGAGATCGGGAAGCAGGAAGCGCTGAAAGCCATTGGGAAATTCAAAGCCAAGCCGGATGTAGGACGCGTTATTGTGGGTGTATGCAGTGCGATTGGTTCAGCTGACGGCAACTTTGATGATCAGGAGAAAAGAGTCGTTGCCGAGATATGCATTGTACTTGGACTGAACCCGGGTGAATTCAATCTTTAAGTAGCTATTTTACATATGAAGGGAGGTGAAAATCAGTGGCAAGCATTAATTTGGTCAAAGGACAGAAGATTGATTTAACCAAAGGCAATGCAGGACTTACTGAGGTGATTGCTGGTCTCGGTTGGGACCCGGTAACTGCCAAAGGTTTCTTTGGAAGAAAAAAACAAGCGGATATCGATTGTGATGCATCGGCGATCATGTTGAATGAGGAAGGCAAGTTGGTTAAGGACTCCAACCTGGTTTGCTTCCACAACAAGCAAAGTGCATGTCGTTCGGTTATCCATTCAGGTGACAATCTAACAGGACAGGGAGACGGTGACGACGAACAGATCAAAATGGATCTGTCCCGTATTCCTGCTGATGTTCATAAAGTATTAATCGTTGTTAATATCTATGATTGTGTCAATCGCAAGCAAGATTTTGGCATGATTGAGAGAGCTTATATTCGTATTCTGGATGGTAAAAATTCCAGTGAGCTCGTGAAGTTCAATCTATCCGATAACTACACAGGTTCAACAGCGTTGATCTGTGGTGAATTGTATCGTCATGGAGGTGAATGGAAATTCTCGGCAATTGGAGAGGGTTCCCATGCGGTACATATCAACGAACTCGCTCGCAGGTACTCCTAAGTACAAGATTTAACCTAAATCGACAATAATCCTGATATTCATATGTCACGATAACTACAATACATTTAAATAAGCGAGGATGATCATAAGATGGCAATTAATCTCTCCAAAGGTCAAAAAATCGATCTGACTAAAACTAACCCAGGTTTGACCAAAATCACAGTAGGTTTGGGCTGGGATACCAATAAGTATGATGGCGGAAAAGACTTTGACCTGGATGTATCGGTATTCTGTGCCAATGCAAACGGTAAAGTAGAAGGCGAGAAAAACTTCATCTTCTTCAACAATCCACAAAATGAAAATGGTTCTGTTGTTCACACCGGTGACAACCGTACAGGAGATGGCGATGGTGATGATGAGCAGATCAATATCGACCTGCCTAACGTACCCGCCAATGTAGAGAAAATTGCATTCTCCATTACGATCTACGAAGCTACAGAACGTAGCCAGAACTTCGGACAAGTCTCCCGTGCTTATGTGCGAATCGTCAACGAAGCAAATAGCGAAGAACTGATTCGTTTCGACCTGGGAGAAGACTTCTCCATCGAAACGGGTGTAGTTGTTGGTGAATTGTATCGTCATAACGGCGAGTGGAAGTTCAGTGCCATCGGTAGTGGTTATCAGGATGGATTGGTTGGATTGACACGCGATTACGGTTTGCAATAGGACGTACAGAACGACTTACAGGATGGGAAGAACCGTCTCCTGGACGGTTCTCCTTTTCATTTAATCACATATCTTGGAAAGGTGGAAAAACAAATGACGATCAGTCTTGCCAAAGGACAACGTATTGACCTGACTAAGACGAATCCGGGCCTTACCCGTGTGGTGGTTGGTTTAGGTTGGGACACAAACAAATATAGTGGTGGAGTCGATTTTGACCTGGACGCTTCCGCTTTTTTGTTGTACGAAGATGGAAAAGCCAAAGGTACGGATGACTTTGTTTTTTACAACAATCCAAGCGGCGGTGCGGGTTCAGTGACACATACCGGTGACAATCGTACGGGGGAGGGTGACGGCGATGATGAGCAAGTTGTCGTTGATTTCAGCAAAATCCCTACGCACATTCACCGGATCGGAATTACGGTAACGATCTATGATGGAGATGGACGAGGACAGAATTTTGGACAAGTCTCCAATGCTTTTGTTCGTGTTGTAGATGCTGCAAGTGATCGGGAAGTGCTTCGTTTCGACCTCGGAGAAGACTACTCTACAGAAACCGCTGTGGTGTTCTGTGAGTTTTACCGTGCAGGTGCGGACTGGAAATTCCAGGCGGTAGGCAGCGGCTTCACCGGTGGACTATCTGCTTTATGCAAAAATTACGGACTGGATGCACAATAACATAACTTGGCATAGAAAGGTGATTCTGCTATGGCGATTTCTGTCGTGAAAGGCCAGAAGAGTGATCTGACCAAAACCAATCCGGGCTTGTCCCGTCTAACGGTAGGCATTGGTTGGGAGGCAGCCTCGGGTGTAGAGCTGGACACATCAGCATTCCTTCTAGGTTCAGACAATAAAGTGGCTGGAGATGAGGATTTTATCTTTTATAATCAGCCCTCTACCTCGTTCATCACGTATATGGATGGTGGACAGGTTGGTGGCGAGAAGAAACAATTCGCCATTGATCTTGGCAAAATCCCTGCCCGAATTGAGAAAATCGCCTTCAGCCTGACGATTCATGACGGTGAAGCACGACGCCATCATTTTGGACAGGTTCAGCATGGTTTTCTACGGTTTGCCAATGCAGCTACAGGTCAGGAAGTGATGAGATATGATCTGGGAAGCGGTTTTACAGTGGAGACCGCGATTGTCATCGGTGAATTGTATCGCCATAACGGAGAATGGAAGTTCAATGCAATAGGGTCGGGTTTTGCAGGTGGTTTGAATGCACTCTGTGCCAACTTTGGTGTGGATGTGGATGGTGGATCAGACCCTGCACCAACGACTTCAACCGTTCCTCCGACAGCTGTACCGACTCCACCGCCGCCGCCCCCGGTACCCGCGCCGACGCCTGCTCCTGTGAATTCGATCAATTTCAGCAAAATTGAATTGAAGAAGAAGGGGGACACCATTAACCTCAAGAAAAATGCGGGGGGACTTGGTGAAATCCTGATTAACCTGAACTGGAATCAACAGGGTAGCAAAGGGTTATTTGGTCGCAGCAAGAGTGTGGATCTGGACTTGGGTTGCCTGTTCGAGATGAAGGATGGTACACGAGATGTGATTCAGGCCTTGGGACAGACGTTTGGTTCACTCAACCGTTTTCCTTACATTGCACTGGATGGGGATGACCGGACGGGATCGGTTAAGACGGGAGAGAATCTGCGGATTAATGGTGCCCGTATCTCGGAAATTGAGCGCATCTTGGTATTCACCTATATTTATGGTGGTGTGGCCAACTGGTCTCAAGTAGACGGTGTGGTAACTATCCAGCAGAAGGACGGCCCAGATATCATTGTCCGAATGAATGAATACGGGAGCCCCCTTGGCATGTGTGGCATCGCGATGTTACGCAATGTGAACAATGAGACATTCAGTATTGAACGAATTGTGCAGTTCTATAATGGACATCAGGCATTGGACGAGGCCCATGATTGGGGAATGCAGTGGGTTGCGGGAAGGAAATAATCATTCGTATTTATTCATTCAATCCCTCCAGATTAAGGAGGGATTGGTTTTTATGCCCCGACAGCTGGAATCAACTATTGCAGATTGGCTATTGCCAAAGGTGCGAGGAGGAGACAACCCTGAAATATTTTAACTTTTTGAGTCTGGAAGAAGAAGATACGTTATTTTTCTCTTCACCCGTCTCGTTCAATCACCGGACTTCCAAAGATCTACTGGCATATGCTGTTGGGGCTGCTTTATATATGCCCGCGACGCGCACACATATCGCGGACGACATTATGAATGGTAAACATGAAGGTCTGACGACCATTATTATTGATCTGGAGGACGCTGTGGGTGACGACCAAGTAGAGTTTGCCGAGCAGTGTCTGGTACAGCATTTAACTCAACTGATGACATATATGGAAACAGGCATGTTGAGTCAGGATCGAATACCTCTTCTCTTTGCTCGTGTACGTTCACCACAACAGTTGGAACGTCTGATGGATACGTTGGGAGAACTGGTATCCATGCTGACAGGCGTGGCTTTGCCCAAGTTTTGTGTGGGCAATGGAAGAGCCTATTTTGACCAGATCCGCAAGTATAATCAACGGAAACCGGATCATTATCCTGTTCTCTATGGAATGCCTATATTGGAAACGGCTTCAATTATATATCGGGAGACACGTTGGGAGACCTTACTGGGCCTTCGAAACATCCTCGATGAAAATGTTGAATATGTACTCAATGTACGCATTGGTGCGACCGATTTCTCCAGCCTGTTTGGACTACGCCGCAGCCCGGAATTGACCATATACGATATCGCCACGATCCGTGACTGCATCTCGGATATTATCAATCTGTTTGGACGGATGGACAAGCCGTATGTGATCTCAGGTCCTGTCTGGGAATATTTCAGTCAGCGGGAGCGTGTGTTCAAACCTCAATTACGACAGACTCCATTCGAAGAAACCCTGGGCAAATCAGGGCTGCATCTGAGAATGAAATATATTACGAACACAATGGATGGATTGATGCGTGAAGTCATGATGGACAAGGAAAATGGAATTGTAGGCAAAACGATCATTCATCCTTCTCATATCAAGCCCGTACAAGCGATGTACGTTGTTACACATGAGGAATATTCCGATGCCCAAGACATCATCGCCCGTAATGACGGTAGCCTGGGTGTGTTTAAAAGTAATTACTATAACAAAATGAATGAGATTAAACCACACTTGAGCTGGGCGAATCGAATTCTAATCCGATCACAAATATATGGGGTGTTACATGAACAGCAGCATTTTGTCGGGCTCTTGCCCAAGCATGAGCAACAACACAACTACGTTCCCAATTCTTGATCAATTCAGCCTGAACGTTCAGGTTACACATAACCCGCTGCAACTTCCACTAGAATCTCTATTTTCCATGGCTGCACGAATCAATAAGAAACGTTCATTTCTGTTTGTAAGCAGATTGCTGGGCAAACATATCCCAGTTAACCCGTATACTTCGCTTCTGAGCGGCGCGGCATTGGCTGTTCTGTTATATGAGCATCTGACTGAGGAGACGGAAGAGACGAAAGTTCAGATCACCGAGTGGAAACGGGAAATGGTCGAGGGACTGATTGATCCCCAGCAAGCCCGGCAAGTGTACAACATGCTGTTGCAAGAAAGCTTGAGTTTGCCGGAAACGATTCGTTTTGTTGGTTTTGCCGAGACAGCTACAGCGTTGGGCCACAGCATGTACGAGATGTTTGCTGATCAAGCTTCCTACATTCATACCACTCGCGAATATGTTCCAGCGATGCATCCGGATATTCAATTTGAAGAAGAACATTCCCACGCGATGGCTCATCGTTGTTATGCGCTGGATCATGAAGCCTTTGCAGGAGAGGGCCCGATTGTTCTGGTGGACGACGAGATTACGACGGGCAAAACCACGTTGAATATCATTCGGGATATTCAGGCTAGATATCCTCGGAAGCAATATGTGATTGCTTCACTGTTGGACTGGCGTATGGAAGCGGACGAACTTCGGTTTGCCGAACTGGAAGCTGAACTGGGAATTACCATTACACCGTTAAGCCTGTTGAAGGGCCGCATTGAAGTGGTGGGTACTCCACAGTTGGAACCAACACAGCAAGCTGATCAACCGTCCCTACACCCTGTAACCATTCAGACCTCTAGTGTTGCCGATGCCTTCGATCAGCTTCATGCCACTTCGGAGGATGGTGAAGGTAAACGTAGCACAGCGAGCTACGTCCAGCATACGGGCAGGTATGGTATGCAATCCCGGCATAATGGCGTATTGCGTCAGGAGATTAGCCGGATTGCCGAACGACTTCGGTCGCAGCGTGTGGGAGAACGGACTTTGGTGATGGGAACAGGGGAGTTCATGTACATTCCGATGCGTATTGCTGCCGAGATGGGAGAAGGCGTGTTGTATCAATCCACTACTCGCAGTCCAATCCATACACATCCGGCTCAAGAATATGCTGTTCGTAGTGGTGCAGGATATGCCTCACCGGAAGACGCATCCGTTCGTAACTTTATCTATAACATCGCTCCGGGACAATATGACGAGATTTTTGTTCTGCTGGAGAGACAGATGTCCGAAGAACGAATGGAACCGATGTTGAAAGTACTGGGGCAGTTGGGGTGCGGACACGTTCATATTGTATATTGCGGCTTGCCAGAGAAGACAGGGGACAACGAGCAATGAACTTAACTACACTGGAGCTAATCAGACAACGTGAGATTCCGTCTCCCGAGCCGATGGGCAGTTATGCTGCATCCGACGTTGTTTTCCTACTGAAGGATATCAGCCATGTGGATCTGGAAAAGGGAACGGGTGAACGAGAGCAGGCGATCCAATCCGGGGTTCATTATTCGGAGATGCTGCCCGTGGAATATCAGCCCACAGCCGAATACATCGGGCTGTTTCACCAGACTTTGGAACAATCCGCTGCAAGAATTGCACTTCATACCGCCATCGTGGCCGAGAAGATCGTAGAGCGCAGAGGCCTGAATCTTGTGCTGGTATCATTGGCTCGAGCGGGAACCCCTGTTGGCATCCTGATCAAGCGTTATATTGAATTGAAATACAAGGTGACGATTCCGCATTATAGCATTTCGATTATTCGTGGCAAGGGTATGGACGAGAACGCAATTTTATATATTTTACAGCAGCATGGTCTGGAAACTGCCATTCAATTTGTAGATGGTTGGACAGGAAAAGGGGCCATTCGCAAAGTGCTGAAAGAGTCCTGTGACCAAATGGAACGGACTTATGGTGTAAGCCTCGATGATGATCTTGCCGTGTTGGCCGATCCGGGACAATGCTCAGGCACCTTTGGGACGAGGGAAGATTATCTCATTCCTAGTGCTTGTCTGAATTCCACTGTCTCTGGACTGGTGAGCCGTACAGTACTTCGCGATGATCTGATTGGGCCGGTAGATTTTCACGGAGCCAAATGGTATCGTGAATGGTCCTCTTCAGATGTGTCGACCCAGTATGTGGATACCATCGCTCAGCATTTTCCGCAGATGATGGACCTGACGGAGATTCAAATGGAGGACAATGCTACTGGTACTTCGGAAATTACCTGGAAAGGTTGGCAGGATATTGAGTCCATCCAGCAATCCTTTGGTATTGCGAACATCAATTTGATTAAACCTGGAATCGGAGAAACAACCCGAGTGTTATTGCGTCGGGTCCCCTGGAAAATTCTTGTGGATCGACTGGATAATCCGGATTTACAACATATCATGATGCTCGCCAGGGACAGAGAGGTTCCGGTTGAGGTATATCCGGGATTAACCTATTCCTGTTGCGGCATTATTCAATCCATGGGAGGTGGAGGAGAATGATGATCTACGCAAGTGATCTGGACCAGACGCTGGTGTACTCCCGTCGTGCGCTCCGTATTCCCGAAGATACACCGGGACTTGTTCCCGCAGAGTGGATTAACGGCAAGTTGTCCGCTTTTATGTCAGCATATGCACTGGAGCGGTTGCAGTCTTTGCCACAAGACATTGTATTTATGCCTGTGACGACACGTACCGTGGATCAGTACCGGCGCATTCATATTTTTCAGACCGAATGTATTCCGAAATATGCGGTGACGAGTAATGGTGGCAACATCATTGTTGACGGTCAGGTAGACGATGAATGGAACTTGCATATTCGTTCTTTGCTTCGTCAGCAGGCAGCTACTCCTGAAGAGATCCTGGATTTATTTGACGATGTACTGAGCCCGGAATGGGTGATTAATCAGCGATTGTGTGATGAGCTGTTCTTTGCATTGCTGATCGAACGTGACAAGCTTCCTATGGAGCGCATTGCGGACAAGATTCGGGTGTTAGAGACGCTTGGATGGGAGAGTTCGATTCAGGGTCGGAAGCTCTATCTGGTGCCTTCGGCCGTGAACAAACGAGCTGCAGTTGAGCATATTAGGCAACGTATCGGTGATGTACCTGTAATTGCATCGGGCGATTCCTTGCTGGATCGCTGTTTGCTGGACTTTGCGCACCATGCCATTGCTCCATCTCACGGAGAGCTGCATGTGGAGAGACAACGTGCACCTGAGCAAGTGCCATATCAATTTACGGAACAATTCGGTGCTTTTGCAGCAGATGAGATTCTCGATTACGTTCACCGTATTCATAACGATCAACAGACCCAGATAGACCATGCCGAGATAAGGGAGACCGTATAAATGAAAAAAATGAAGATTTACTTCAACCGTTGGTTCTCTGTAACGTATCATTATATGAATGCAATTCGGGACAATGAGGACGGCATGGAATTTGAGATCTACGGTACTCATCCTGATCCGGGACATATGGCATTACAGGGCTGTGATGTTGCAGAAGTTGAACCGCGTGTAACGGGCCGGGAATATGTTGATTTTTGCCTCGACTTTTGCCGTCGTCATCAGATTGATGTGTTTATTCCACGCTGGAACATGCTGGACATCAGCAGACATATCTCCCTGTTCGAAGAGATTGGTACACGGGTTATCGTATGCTCGGATACGGAATTGCTGGAACAATTGATGGAGAAAGACCGGTTCTATGAATCCGTGCGTGAGAAAGGCATTATGGAGATTCCGGATTATTTCACGGTCAGTAATGCTGCCCAATTTCAGCAAGCCTATGAGGCGCTGCGTGCACATGGACATGATGTATGTTTCAAACCATGCAATGGTGAGGGCGGCATGGGATTCCGGGTGATCAACAATGAAGGTGATCCGTTGCAGGAGTTGTTCGGATATGCGCTGAACTCGATTTCATATGAAGATGCCCTGCGCGCGTTCTCTTCTGCTCCGTCCTTTCCCAACGTCATGGTGATGGAGGTACTGGAAGGATATGAATACAGCATTGATTGTCTTTCGGACCGCAATGGGAAACTATTAACGGCTATTCCGCGTAGAAAAGAAAGAGGACGTTTGCGCTTGCTCGAAGAAAACGAGGAACTGCTGGCGATTGCCCGCAATGTGGCAGAGGTATATCGGATTCCTTATAATTTTAATATTCAGATGAAATATCGCAAGGATACACCGAAGCTGCTTGAGATCAATCCGCGTATGTCGGGTGGGTTGCACATGTCTTGTTTGTCGGGCGTGAACTTCCCGTATCTGGCGGTCAAGTCTGCACTTGGCCATGATATTGGACCACTTCATCCGAAGTTTGGCATTCTGGGAAGTCATATCGAGCAGCCGTTTATAATCGACGTTCAGAAGGTGAGCGGAGTACACCACGTCTAGCTGAGAATTTCCCTCAACATTGACACCTTCTGGATGGTTTTTTTACAATACGGGTATGTGTTGTTAAGGCAGGAGGACAAGTAATGTTACGGAAAACGAAGATAGGTATAGGCGCATTGGTTGGTTATGGTCTCGCGGCGATCTCGAGTCCCTTTCTACCGGATGTCATCACGTGGGCAATTCCGGCACTGGCAACTGTGGTCGGGGGACTGATTCCTTCACGTTCCACGCCACGTACACAGGTCCAGGGCTCGTCATCAGCCCCTGTACCCATTACAGATATCGGAAATGAACCATCCCGCTTGAATGGTGGACAAGCACCGAGCACAGTGCCAACAGGGGCGCGAGAAGCTTCTCTGGCAGAGCCCCAACCGAGTTCCACTCCCGCACAGCATGCGGGCACAGAACAAGCGAAGCCTTCCCGGACTGAACCAGATCCTGTATTTGATCCTGTGATTGAGTACCTGGAAGTTCTGGAAGACATGATCATCTCAGAAGGTCAGAAGAACGAGCTGGATAATGAGATCGTGGAGAAATCATTGGCGTTGTTTGCCCGTCTGCAGCGTGTGATTCCTTCCCTTCAGGAACTAAACAACGGGGATATTAACCATACGGTGCGCAGACTGATTTTGAAAGACTTGAACGGTTTTATTAATCCATTTCTACGTTTAAGTGGAGAAGCGAAACGCAATAATCGGCGTATGCTTCTGAATGGTCTTCGAGACGTGGATTCCAAGATATCGGATATTGTATCAACGATTGAACATAAAGACTTAATGGAGCTCCAGAACAAAGCGGAACTAATACATCAGCGGTATAACAGCTCTGAATTATAGGAGGGATTGGCATGGCAACGGAATGGGCTCAGTTGAAGCAGGAAGATGAGCAACGGATTAACCAGGAAGCAACGCAGCTTATTCAGAAAGTGTCCCAAAGTGATCCGGCTCACCTGGATACCTTAATGGATGATATCGGCAAGTTGGGCGTGAAAACACAAGAGAGAGCAGGACAGACTCTCAAGCTGCTTGATCGTCCAGTCAATGAACTGATGTCCGGGAATCGGGCAGAGGTATCCAACATGATCCTGAAGCTCCGTGATGAATGTGAGAGTTTGCAGCAGAGTAAAAATGTGAGCTTTGTCGGGAAGTTGTTACGTAAAAGCCCGCTGAAAAACTACGTATACCGTTATCAATCCGTTCGCACGAACATTGATGCCATCATTAACGGGTTGCGCGACGGTAAGGATAACCTGGAAGAAAGCATCGTGAACATGCGTCAGCTGAAACGTTCTTCGATTCAGGAGATCTACAATCTGCAGACCAAAATTTCCTTCGGTAATCAATTGAAAGCATTGTTTGAAACAGAGATCGCCAAGCCTGAAAACGAGAATCGCAAAGCACATCTGGAGCGTGGGTTGCGCAAAGTGGTAACACGTACCCAATCCATGACAGAGATGATCATGCTGTACAATCAGGCGATTGCAGCTACCGACATCATTAATGATAACAATGACAAGCTGATTGATTCAGTGAATAACGCCATTGATAAAACAGCGAATCTGATCACCGTTTCGGCCATGATTGCTATGGCACTCAATGATCAGGAGAAGGTCATTTCTGCTGTGGAAGCTACGAATAAGACGATTGAAGATCAATTCAAGGAAAACGCCAGATTGTTGAAGACAACAACAGAGAAAACAAATGAACTGTTGTCCAAACCGGCCATGTCCCTTGAAGCGGTCAATCAGGCGATGGGTGATCTAATGTCTGCGCTGGATCTGTCCGAGCAGTCTAATCGCCGGATTATCGAGAGCTGTAATGACTATACCAACAAGATGACAACACTTAACGCCAAAATGAGTGATCGACTGGGTCTGGAAGGGCCGAAGGCTGCTGCCATTCCGGAGAAAAACAAACCGGATTCCAGTGCATTAGGATCTTTCCTGGATTAGGGTAGGACTCGCTGCATATCGTATCGAGATTGCTACATGGTTTTATTTTCTACGAGGGACGCCGAGTGCGTCTCTTTGTTTCATTTGATAGAATAAAGCTAAAATCTAGGGTTATACAAAGGAGCTTGCTGAACATGCTGGACTTTTCATTTGAGATTATTGATGAGACCAAGATTAATATTCAATACAAATATGGCAGTGAGTTCTTTAACTTTAACCTGTATTATGCGAACGGGGAGTGGACGCTGCATCCTTTTGACGGCATACTGATCCAAAATCGTGAAATGTGCAGTCTGATTGTATCGGAGCTGCTCCGTAACAAAGATTTTCATGTCATGTTGGCTAAAGAGAAAATTATCTTATCCCAATTACGCACCAGTGTTAACCTACAGTCCAATGAGCCGGATGAATGGGTTGCAGATCGAAGAAATGAAGATTATTCCAGTCCTGATGATGAGTTGATGGATTACATAGGGAACCACAGTTTCGAAGACATATTACAGCTTGAGCAGGAACAGATTGAGGCCAGAGTGCAATTCTTCCAACAGATTATTCAGAGAATGTTTATGGAGGGACTTGGACCGGAAGATGCTGATTTTATCAAAGTTCAGGCCGTGATTCGGATATATAAAGAGACATACGATCGCCTGGGCGAGTTGAATGATCATAATACGGGTGATCGTGGACGTAGAAGATGGTAGTGAACATCCCGCTTAGTATGTAAGCAGATAACTATATTTCTGCGAAGTTAGGCAGATAATCCTGATTTATATGTGTCATATGGAGGGCGATCTTCATATGTTATTTTACAGGGATCTCCCAGAGGGAGAAGTTCTGGCGGCGCCTTAAGGGCCCCACTGTTACTCTCCCTTTTATACTGGCAGATCACTAGCATTGCAGGCATGGCTTACTTTCTCCGGCCTGAGACATACCCCGTAGATTTATGAGGGTGCTTCTCACAACACTTGTGTCCGGAAGATTTATGAGGGTGCTTCTCACAACACTTGTGTCCGGAAGATTTGTGAGGGTGTTTCTCGCAGCACTTGTGTCCAGTAGATTTGTGAGGGTGCTTCTCGCAGCACTTGTGTCCAGTAGATTTATGAGGGTGCTTCTCGCAGCACTTGTGTCCACTGGATTTGTGAGGATGTTTCTCGCAGCACTTGTGTCCACTGGATTTGTCAGGGTGAGAAGGTTTCCCGCAGGACTTATTTCCGCTAGATTTATTGCCACCACGAACGATGCATATCGATTTGACGTGACATGTCGGAATCTGAACAATTTCCTGGCGAACTGTAATGATGATTAATGAATTTTGGTTAACCTCAGTTAGTACTCCTTCTACCTCATCCCGGCATCCCAGATTAATCTGTACACGTCTGAGACGCAATGCCTCTAACACTTCCAAAAAGGATTTAGAAGGTAGGGAGTTCATCATCGGAGTTGAGCTGCCACTGGAACGACCTGTGTCGGTGATGCTTTTGACATTTAATCCATTTACATATACGAGTCCGTTCTTACAACTAATAGCCATGTAGTCACCACGAACATCTATTAATTTCCCTTGAACTGCTTCCGGCCCCCGATTGACTTTGACTTCTCTCCCAAGCAAACCTCGTATTCCCTGACCATTCATAGACATTGTATTTACCCCTTCCAAAATATAAGTTCAGATCAACTAAAATGACGGGTGCTGTGATAATCTCTCAATCTGCATTCAAGTTTGTCTGTAGTTTAATCATATGTGGCATGCTCGTCGGAGGGTCTAGCCAACAAACCATTTGTATATCAAATTGGCTATCATCTATACAAAGTCTTGTATATTCATAGATGATAGATTCCTGATTTTGTTCGTATTTGAGTACACTACATTTGTATTTGCTTGCATGATCCTGTGCATATGCCCGTTCGATCTGCTGTGCTCCTGCATAGGATGCAAGAAGTACGTACCGGACTAATATCACAGGTCATTGAAAGGCGGATGAACATGGGTTTACCTGTCTACCGGATTGCTGTGCCTGCGCAGGAGTATCAACAACTGACATCCGATATATGGTCTGAACAACTGGTTAAAGGCTCCATGCAGATGGACGGCAAACAGATCCCGATCCGGATTCGTTATCGAGGAGGGCATACACGCGGTTATCCCAAAAAGTCATTTGAGATTCGTACATCCAGCCGGACGTATCATTTTAATGCGGAGTATGATGACCCCTCGCTGCTTCGAAATGCGCTGTCTTTTCATTTCTTCGAGTCGATCCGTGTACCGGCACCAGCGACTCGGCACTGTGTGCTCTACCTTAATGGGGAGCTGTTAGGGGTATACCTGCGGATCGAAGGGGTGAAATCCTTCTTTTTTCGCCAAAGGAAAATACCTGTGCGAAGTATCTTTTATGCGATCAATGATCATGCGGGGTTTACGATCAACTCGAACTCATCATCAACAAGCACGAGTACGGACCTGTTGTCAGGATACAGTTTGATTCGTGGCAAGGATGTGGATAAGGCCAGGCTGCGTACGTTTATTCAACAACTGAACACAAAGTCCAGACTCGAGCTGTTTCGCTTTTTACAGTCAAGGATCGATACGGACAACTATCTGCGCTGGTTATGCGGGGCTGTACTTACCGGCAACTTTGACGGATTTGATCAGAATTACACGTGGTATGAGAAAACAAAAACCAAAAAATACGGTATCCTGCCATGGGATTATGAAGGTACCTGGGGAAGAAATTGTTACGGGGCGAAGGTGGATGCCAGCCTTGTTCGTATCCAGGGGTATAATAAACTTACGGGCAAAATGTTGGCCTTCCGACATTTTCGTGAGCAATATAAAAAGCTGCTGCGCCAGCATCTGATGAAGGCTTTTACAGAGAAGCGAATTATGCCCTTGGTGAATCGGTTGCACAATGAGATTCGTGAAGATGTCAACAAGGACCCTTACATGAAATGGCCCATGGATGTATTTGCGGGTGAACCTGAGCGAATTCGTGCCTATGTGGCGGAACGGCGGGAATATTTGACCGAGAGAATACATCAGCTGTAAGCACTTAACTAGCGTGGGGGAGGGAGACCTTCCTTTTTTTAATGCCAAAATGAAGAGAAGTTTATTGTAATGGGAAAAGTAGGGTAATAAGAATAGAAGCGGCATTGTAAAATACGCTATAATAACCATATGTGTACATAGAAATGATTACATATTGGACGCAGTGGAGAAAACAACATGTCTAATGGAGGCTCTGAGCTGGAACGTGTTATCGGTTTAGGGTGCTTCAAGCCGGAGGAATGCTTATGATCAAGCTGTTGTACTACTTGAAGAAGTACCGAGTTGCCGCGATTGCAGCCCTGGTCATGATGTTAATTGAGCTTGCGGTGGAGCTGGCTCAGCCTTATCTGATCTCCAAGATCATCGATAACGGGATTCAGCAGGGAGACTTATCTGTCGTCTGGTTATGGGGTGGCGTGCTGGTTGGTAGCGCGGTTGTGGCTTTTGCTGCCGGAATTGCAAGTTCGTTCTTTGCATCCCATGCAAGTCTGGGGTTCGGATACGATCTGCGGGAGAAGCTGTATGAGAAAGTGCAAACGTTCTCTTATGCCGTCTTCAACCGGTTCGCGACGTCGTCCCTGATTACTCGATTAACGGGGGACGTGACCCAGGTTCAGGACACCGTCTTCATGAGTCTGCGATTCATGACACGTGTGCCCCTAGTGGTGATTGGTAGCATGATTATGGCAGTGATCGTGAACCCGAGGTTGGGTCTGCTGCTGGTTGTCATGGTGCCTGTACTGCTCATTGTTGTGGTGTGGATGATCAAAAAGGCAGCGCTGCTGTTCCGCAATGTGCAGCGCAGACTGGATGCCGTCAATGGAGTCATCCAGGAGAATCTGACAGGCATTCGGCTGATCCGTGTCTTCGTACGGATGGGCCATGAGATTGAACGCTTTGCCGGATTCAGCGGCAAGCTGATGAAAGGGACTATCTCCGCGCTGCGCCTGACGGAGACCACGATGCCGTTCATGCTGCTAATGATGAACGTTTGTATCATCGCCGTACTTTGGTTTGGACGAGTCGACATTGCCTCCGGTAATGCAACTGTGGGTGAAGTGGTCGCCGTCATTAACTACCTGCTTCGCACAATTGGTGCCATGTCTGCGTTGTCATGGATTCTGGTAACCTTCTCGAGAGCAAGCGCTTCGGCGCAACGACTGAATGAAGTGTTTAATACGGAGGACACGTCGGAGACTGAACAGAATAAGGCAGTATCAGCATCTGCACCATCTGCTAAATCTATGAAATCTTCGCATTTTCCGCAATCTGTATACCCGGCGAAGAAACAGCGAGCTGTGCAGGGAGCGGTTGAATTCCGCAGTGTAGGCTTCAGTTATCCGAATAGTGAAATTACAGTACTGGATAACATCACATTCACGGCAAAAGCGGGGGAGCGTATTGCCATTATGGGAGCAACAGGCTCAGGCAAATCTTCGCTCGTACAGCTCATTCCACGATTATACACAGAGGATCAAGGGAAGGTACGGATTGATGGTGCCGATGCATCCGAGCTGGATCTGTCCATGCTGCGTGGTGCGATTGGTTATGTGCCTCAGGAGGTTGTCCTGTTTACTGGTTCCATCCGGGAGAATATTGCCTGGGGTCAGGAAGATGCTACCTTGGATGAGATCGTGGAAGCTGCAAAGCGCGCGCAGATCCATGAAACGATTGAGAATTTACCAAACGGTTATGATACATTGCTGGGTCAACGGGGAGTGAATCTCTCCGGTGGACAGAAGCAGCGACTTTCCATTGCACGAGCACTGGTACGTAGACCAAGAATTCTGATTCTGGACGATAGCACAAGTGCGCTGGATGTGGCTACAGAAGGCAGACTGCTGGATGCGCTGGAGGAATTGTCGTGTACCACGTTTATCATCACCCAGAAGATCAGTTCAACCACTTCGGCGGACCTGATTCTGCTGCTTGATGATGGACAACTCATTGGGCAAGGAAAACATGAAGACCTGATGGAATCGTCAGAGCTGTATCGTCGAATCCATGAATCACAATACGGGGAGGGTGCACAGCATGTTCAAAGCATTCATTGAGCCTTTCCGTCAGCCGCCACCGCCGATTGATCCGGAGACGTTACGATCAGGTGGTGGTCGCAAACCCAAGGCACGGGCGAAGAACTGGTCCGGTACGTTAGGTCGTATCTGGACCTATCTGGCACGTCGCAAGGTTAAGCTGTCCATGGTACTGTTGATGGTGTTTGCCAGCTCCGCACTCGCTTTGCTTGGCCCTTACATGGTAGGGGTGGCCGTGGATGATTTCATCGCGGGTGAAGCCGGCTCAAGCTGGACTCGGTTTCTGATTGGATTAACCGCAGTGTATGTCTTGTTCTCTCTTACATCCTGGTTACAAAATATATGGATGATCGAAATTGCACAGGAAACCGTGTTCCGCATGCGGTATGATCTGTTCTCCCATCTGCACAAACTGCCGATTCCATTCTTCGGTAAACGCCAGCAGGGGGAGATTATGAGTCGGGTGACCAATGATATCGAGAATGTCAGCGGTACGTTGAACAGCTCGGCCATCCAGATTTTCTCGAGTGTATTAACACTGCTCGGAACGTTTGGGGTTATGCTCTGGCTCAGTCCGTTACTGACCTTGCTTACCTTTATCGTTGTGCCTTTGATGGCCATTGGTATGCGTTGGATTACGCGCAGAACAGGACCGCTCTTCAAGGAACGGCAACGCAACCTTGGTGAACTCAACGGTTATATCGAAGAGACGTTATCCGGGCAGCGAATCATTAAGGCATTCTCCCAAGAGGAGCGGGTGATTCGCGGTTTTGAGGAACGGAATACCCGCATCCGGATTTCCGGTTTCTGGGCACAGACGATCTCTGGTTTTATCCCGAAACTGATGAATGGATTGAATAACCTGAGCTTTGCGATTGTGGCGGGCATCGGTGGTATTCTGGCGATTCAGGGTTCGGTTACGGTCGGGGTGATTATTATCTTTGTGGAATATGCCCGTCAATTCACTCGTCCGCTGAATGATCTGGCGAACCAGTGGAATACGTTATTGTCCGCGATTGCGGGGGCTGAGCGCGTATTCGAGGTGCTAGACGAAGATGAGGAAGCGAAGGATGAAGGGGCAGCGGTATCTCTGGACAAGGTAGAGGGAGCCGTTTGCTTTGACAAAGTATCCTTTGGATACGATGAAGGACGTAACATTTTGCATGACATCAGCTTTGAAGCCAAACCGGGGGAGATGATTGCCCTTGTGGGTCCGACCGGAGCGGGGAAAACAACATTAATTCAGCTGTTATCCCGTTTCTATGATCCAACAGGTGGCACATTAACGGTAGATGGTCGCGATATGACCACCATTCGGCGTGAGAATCTGCGGTCACATATGGCATTTGTACTACAAGATTCATTTCTGTTTCAGGGCACGATTCGGGAAAATATTCGGTTTGGCCGTCTGGACGCAACGGATGAAGAGGTGGAAGCAGCCTCCCGGCTGGCGAATGCCCATTCCTTCATTGTGCGAATGAAGGATGGATACGACAAAGTGCTCCAGGCCGATGGGAGCGGCATTAGTCAGGGGCAGAAGCAACTACTCGCCATTGCCCGGGCAATCTTGGCAGATCCATCCATACTCGTACTGGACGAAGCGACGAGCAGCATTGATACTGTTACGGAGATTAAAATCCAGGAAGGGCTGCAACGCCTGATGCAAGGCCGTACCAGCTTTGTCATTGCCCACAGGCTGAACACGATCCGTCAGGCCGACCGAATTCTGGTGCTGAAAGATGGGCAGCTACTGGAGCAAGGCTCGCATAATGCCCTGCTGGAACAAGGCGGTTTCTACAGCGAGCTGTATTACAGTCAGCTGCGTAAAAAGGCGCAATAGTCATTTTGGATAATATGTGACATGTATTAGAAAGCTTGTAGGTATGTAAAAAGAGCAGGGATGAGGGCACGATGCTCCTCAATTCTGCTCTTTTTGCATATTCCCTTGAAGGAAAATGGAAAACGGAACTGTGATTGTATGTTAAAATAAGGATATATTGGAATAGGTCCGTTTTTGGAAGGTTGCCAGCGGTTTTGAAGCATGAGAATGAATTTTTACACGTATGCCTGTAGTCAGTCATGTGATGCATTAAAAGAGAGGAGGGCAATGTGGAATGGAATTCAAATTTGGGAATGCTGCTCTTCTTTTTCCCCCTTTACACATTATGATTATCGCAATCATTATTATTTTCATTCTAGTAAGGTGGAGCAAGCAATTAGAAACAAGACGTTTTACGGTTTTCTTTTACTTTTTGATTAGTACGTTCATTACTCCAATTTATTCTCAAAGTACAACAAAAGGTGTCTTTGAGCTATGGATCCCCGCAGGATTTATAGTGGTTTTCTTATATTTGATTCGCAGCGAAAGAAATCATTCATCTAAAATGAAAGCGAGTATCTTAGGATTTTCCATAGCCTTATATCAGTTAATTCTTCAATATATCGGATAACCGGACAGGATAGGATAATTCAAATAAGAACAAGTAAGTTATAGGTTGAAAACAAAAGAGCAGATCCTGATCTCAGGATCTGCTCTTTCTCATTTAACTGCCAACCACCTTCCAATTATCCGCCTGCTCCACCCTTAACGGCTGGTGTCTGCGGATGTAATCCTCCACCAGTGCGGCCATGTCCGTGGCACCTTCGTGCAGTACCTTTTTACCCGGATACATTGCATAATCCCCGCCGCCAGCAGCGCGGTAGCTGTTCATCACCACAGAGTACGTGCCATCCATGTCCATTGGCTTGCCTTCACGTTCCAACTTCACAACTCGACTGCCCACAGGTTGGGAGATATCCAGCTCGTACTCTAGGCCAGCCCACATATCGTAATTATAATGTTGGGGTTTGGGCTCCATATAAGCCGGATTGACTGCCACCTCGCCAGAAGCATTCACTTCAAAGTAACGAGCCGTTTGTTCCAGCGCTTCCCGGATATCTTGACCGCTCAGCTCCAGTACTGTAAGCGTGTTGGGATAGATGAAGTTGGATAACACGTCCCGAACAGTGATATGGCGTCCGAATCCCCGAGCTTCTTCACTCAGCATCGCGGTATTGGACAGCTCAGCCCCGGTCGCTTCCATCTGCACATGATGTACAAAAGCAATGAATGGATGTGCCTTGAGTCGCAGAGCCGTAGCATTGGTGATGGATAAATCCCCAGCCACCTCGCCAATGGGTTGATCAAGCCATGCTTGTGCCTCAGTTTCCAGCTCATCTGTCAGTTTCATGACGCTTGCATCAGGTTCAACCTCATGATGTTCATCCAGAAGTAATAACCGAGCCTTCTTATCTGTAATCTGCCATTTACCGCCCGATGATTGTTCCAACTGAACGGATACAAGCCCCGCACCATTTCCACTGAATCCCGGCTGAATGACGGTTACACCATGAATATTAGCGGTAAGCTGACGATGCTGATGTCCGGTAAGCAACACATCGATGCCTTCGATGTCCCGGCAGATAGCATAGCCTTGATTTTCTCCAGTTAACCGTTCAGCAGGTTCTCCTGTCTCCAAATCACTCTCAAATCCGCCATGATAGCTCACAACCATGACATCGGGTTGTTCATGCTCGCGTATATAGCTAACCCATGTACGAATGGTCTCCAAGGCATCAAGGAACTGTAAACCCTCAATATTTTTCGGATGCTCCCAGTTCGGTATATAGTGCGTAGTTGCGCCCAACAGGGCTACTTTGACACCCGTAGACAAGGTTTTGATTAGATACGGAGGACCGAAGGCAGGTACGTCTGGTTGCTCATCTTTTACAATATTGGCAGACAGCCAGGAGAAATTGGAAGCTTCAACTGCTCCGCGTAATAATGCCTGACCATAGTTAAACTCGTGATTTCCCATCACCGCAGCATCATAACCCAGTTCATTCAGTACTGTTATGAATGGATGAACTTCGTTTGTGGAAACCTGTGAAGCTGCATAAGAGGCCAAGGGCGATCCTTGCAACAGATCCCCGTTATCCACGAGCATCAGTTCAGGTGAACGTTCGCGTTCCTTACGAATCAGGGAAGCCAGCAAGGCAAGCCCAGCCGGGCGGTAGGCATTGGTGTTGTAATGAATGGGGCGGATGGACCCGTGCAGATCACTGGTGAACAGAATGTCGAAGCTTGCCGTATGGTTTGTGGATGTCATTTTACAATCTCCTCTAATATATAAGTTCAGATATATGGAATTACCATAAAACGGAGAAGAATGAATAGCCTGAAGAACCGAAGTATACGCCGTTATCTCCGATGTTCTTCTTATATCTTCAACCATAATGAGCCTATTCTAACAGATACAAGTCGCGCTGACAGCCTGACAGGAAACTTTACAAAACTCCAAATTTCGTTTCACATCGCGCTAATATTTGGCAACTATAGTAGATAAGTACTGAAAAATAGAAACTCTTTGGAGGGTGTTCGTTTGAAGAAGTCTGCTTTATTTTTACCATTGTTGATTTTGGTTATGTTTCTGAGTGCTTGTGGGTCTAGTAGTACAACTGGTTCGGCTAACGGGGATAATACGAGTTCCAATGCATCCGGTACGTCTACGACAGAGACAGAGAAACCTGTCGAAGGTTATGTGCCAACTGAACTGACGGTTCAATTCGTACCTTCCCAGAATGCAGACACGCTTGAAGCTAAAGCAAAACCGCTTGAGAAGTTGCTTGGTGACAAACTGGGTATTCCGGTAAAAGTCAGCGTATCCACCGACTACAACACAATTATTGAAGCAATGGCTTCCAACAAAGTAGACGTAGGTTTCTTGCCTCCGACAGCTTATGTACTGGCTAAAGAAAAAGGCGCTGCACAAGTTATTTTGCAAGCACAACGTTTTGGTGTAAATGATGAGACAGGTGCTCCAACGGAAGAGTTGGCGGATTCTTATAAATCCATGTTCATTGTGAAAAAAGATTCTCCGATTCAATCCATCGAAGAGCTTAAAGGTAAAAAGGTTGCTTACCAAAACGTAACGTCTTCCGCAGGTTATGTATGGCCAGCAGGTCTGTTGCTGGACAGAGGCATTGATCCATTAAAAGATGTATCACCTGTAACGTTGAAAGGTCATGACCAAGGTGTTATCGCTGTATTGAACGGTGACGTTGACGCAGCAGCTATCTTCCAAGATGCCCGCAATACGGTAGCCAAAGACTATCCGACTGTATTTGAAGATACACGTGTACTGGCGTTCACTGAGCCTATTCCTAACGATACCATTGCCGTTCGTACAGACATGAATGCAGATTGGACTGCGAAGATCAAACAAGCCTTCATCGATATCGGTAAAGATACTGAAGGTCACCAGATCATCAAAGAAATCTATACGCATGAAGGTTATGTAGAGTCCGATGATAGCAAGTTTGAGATCGTTCGTCAGTATGGCGAAAAAGTGAAAGGTGAATAATTCTGATACAAAAGTAATTCGGAATCTGTTCACTTTGTAGTCGCTTTCTTGGATGGGAACAGCTTAATCGTAGCAATGGACAGGCCAGTTCAGCGTGATCTACGCTGCGCTGGCTTGTGCCATTATAGCAAGGACTCATGTATGGTTGATCATTATGAATGAAAGAAGGATATTGTCATGATTGAGCTTCATAACGTTACCAAAACTTACGCTAACGGCACCAAGGGCCTGGATAATATTAATTTGAAATTTGAGCAGGGTGAATTCATTGCTGTTGTGGGTCTGTCCGGTGCGGGTAAATCAACGCTTTTACGCTCCATTAACCGACTGCACGACATTAGTGAGGGCGAGATTCTGATCAACGGAAGTTCCATCACGAAGGCACAAGGCAAACGGTTACGCATGATCAGACGTGACATCGGCATGATCTTCCAGAGTTTCAATCTGGTGAAGCGGTCCAGTGTACTACGTAACGTACTCGCTGGACGGGTTGGATACCATTCCACCATGCGTACCATTCTGGGTCGTTTTCCAAAAGAGGATATTGAACTGGCATTCACTGCGCTGGATCGTGTGAATATCTCGGAGAAAGCTTATTCCCGTGCAGATCAGTTGTCTGGTGGACAACAACAGCGTGTGGCTATTGCTCGTGTACTGGCACAGGAAGCAAAAATCATTCTGGCCGACGAACCGGTTGCTTCACTTGACCCGCTTACAACGAAGCAGGTCATGGATGACCTGAAACGCATCAATCAGGACCTTGGGATTACGACCATCGTTAACCTTCACTTTATTGATCTGGCGAGAGAGTATGCGACCCGTATTGTCGGATTGCGAGCAGGCGAGGTCGTATTCGACGGTCCGGTGGAAGAGGCAACGGATGAGCGCTTTGCAGAAATATACGGCAGACCAATTCTGGCTGACGAATTGCTGGACAAGCAGGCTGTACATGAGCAGGGAGAAGTTGTGGTATGAAGGGGCAGTCCAACGTTCCACTTCAGAATTCAGGCGGAGTAGGGAAGGGACCTGGTTCCAGCGCAGCTCAGGTTGTAAATCGCCCAAAACCACCTGGGCGTACGAAACATTTGCTCACCTTAGTGATCATTCTGCTCCTTCTGTGGGCCAGTGCAAAACAGACCGATGCCGGCTTCACAGAGTTATTTCAGGGATTCCCTGAAATGTGGAAATTGTTAAAGGATATGTTTCCACCTCGTTGGTCCTATTTTGATAATATCGTTCAAGGCATGCTGGAAACGATCCGGATGGCCTTGATTGGAACAACTATTGGTGCGATTATTGCGATCCCGATCTCTATCATCTGTGCCGGTAACCTGATGCCAAGTCGCTGGATCTACTATCCGGCGCGCTTTCTGCTGAACCTGATTCGGACCGTGCCGGATCTGCTGCTTGCTGCTTTATTTGTCGCTGTGTTTGGTCTGGGGCCAATCCCCGGAATCTTGGCACTGGCTGTGTTCTCCGTAGGTCTGATCGCAAAGCTGACGTATGAGACGCTGGAAACCATTGATCAGGGGCCGCTGGAAGCGATGACGGCTGTTGGTATGAACCGGATTCAGCTCATTGTATATGGCGTGGTGCCACAACTGGCTGCCCAGTTCACATCCTATGTGCTGTATGCCTTCGAAATTAATATACGTGCTGCTGCCATTCTGGGACTGGTGGGAGCCGGAGGAATTGGACTCTACTATGAGGCCACACTTGGATTCCTGGAGTATGACAAGACCAGCGTAATCATTCTGTTTACCCTCGTCATCGTCCTGGTCATTGATTATGTAAGTACTAAGCTGCGGGAGAAATTGCTATGATGAAAAATGAAACAAGCCGCATCCGGCCAAAACCACGGAAAAACCCGCTACGCTGGGTTATTGTATTACTGCTAATCCTTGTGTATGCTTGGGCGCTTGCCGGTGTACCGTTCACTGGTTTCAAGGAAACCGCCGCTCAGATTATGAAGGCCATTGTAGCCGGAATTTTCTCACCGGATTGGGATTTTGTATATTTGCCTGAGGGAGAAGACTTGCTGCGCGGACTGCTAGACACGTTGGCAATCTCCGTACTAGGTACTGTAATCTCGGCTGTGCTCTGTATCCCGTTTGCCTTCTGGTCTGCCCGTAATATGAGTGGACATCGTTCCATCTCGGGTGCAGGTAAAATGGTACTCAGCTTCATCCGTACGTTCCCCGAGATTATCATGGCTCTGATGTTCATCAAGGCAGTAGGTCCCGGATCGTTTGCAGGGGTACTCGCCCTTGGATTGCACTCCATCGGCATGTTAGGCAAATTGTATGCGGATGAAGTTGAAAATATCGACTATGGCCCATCTGAGGCGCTGCTTGCTTCCGGAGCCAATCGTATGCAGCAGTTGTGGTTTGCCATCCTGCCACAAGTTATGCCTGGATTCCTGAATTATACGTTGTATCGTTTCGAGATTAATGTACGTTCCGCGACGATACTGGGTGTAATCGGTGCAGGGGGGATTGGTACACCGCTGATCTTTGCACTTAGCACACGGAACTGGCCGCGAGTAGGTATAATCCTGCTGGGTATAATCGTGATGATCACGATTATCGACTTGATCTCGGGGTATATTCGTAAGAAGCTGGTGTAGTGTTAATGTGGCGCTACGAGAATATTAGATGATAACTTAAGATAAGTTGATAGCGTAAGAAGAGAGGGCTATTCGGTGCCAGAATATT
The DNA here is from genome assembly GCF_059759055.1 of Paenibacillus sp. GQ49. Classification (NCBI taxonomy): domain Bacteria; kingdom Bacillati; phylum Bacillota; class Bacilli; order Caryophanales; family Paenibacillaceae; genus Paenibacillus; species Paenibacillus sp. GQ49. Next base: position 64,210 of record NZ_JCAXEL010000010.1, on the reverse strand, counting down.
GGCAGGGATAGTCTTTTTTGTGTCTGCAAATAAACAACGGTACGTTCTTGTTGCTCACCTAACCGTTGAGGAATAAGAGGGTTCCAAGAATATGTATAAGAATGATTGAATTATTTTCCAAATTCATGTAATATTAATAGGTTTCTATATAAAGGGAATTAAGGATATTAATCAATACTCCTCATAGATACCAATACAAGAAGTGAATTTTTAAAAGGAAGGTGACTTATGGAATTATTTCAGTATATATGGATTGTCTTTATGGTACTCCTATTGTTATACAGAATGATCTTTCAGAAGTTTAAAAAACATAACAGAGAAAATATTGGGCTCAGTGCAATCCTGATTATTTTCACAGGAAGCAGTTATACGTTTACACAGATGAACTTAATTTTTGTCATTAGTGTCATCGCCGTCGCCGCTTATTCTGCTGTACGGAACAGCATTCTATTTGTTAGAAATGGATATGAGCCGGAACGCTTGAAATGAAACTTATAGTATTATTTTAAAAAACGAGACCATGTTGCCCATTGAATCAGGCAATGTGGTCTCGTTTTTTTATTCATTTCTTAGCTAGCCAAAGGCAATGCTTTGGTTACTTGAACTGTAATTGTCTCGGTGCTGGTTACGCCTGCGGCGTTGATCAGCTCAGCACGGTACGTGTACGTTCCGTTAGCGCGACCCGACAATTCAGTTGTAGCACTTTGAGAAGCTGGTGTTGCCGCGTTCAACGCTTGTGTATCAATCAATACTTCATTCTCATAGAGACGGTATTCCGTTGCGTTTGTACCCCACCAGAGGTTCATGGATACGTTGTAGTTGCCATCACCATCCCAGTTGTTTTGGGACAACGTAGCTTTCCCAGGAGCAGCGTTCGTTACTTGAACTGTCAGCTCGTCACTGCGTGTTGTGCCTTTGTCGTTGGTCAGCTCAGCTACGTATGTATACGTGCCGTTAGCCTTACCTGTGATGGTGGTTTTGGAGGACTGAGCCGATGGTGAAGCTGCAGTCAACTTCTGTGTATCGATCAGAACGCCGTTCTCATACAGTTTGTACTCAGAACCATTTTCGCCCCACCAGAGGTTCATGCTTACGTTGTACGAACCTTCGAACAGGCCAGTGGTATATCCATTATCAGAAGAAAGCACCGGTTTACCCGGTGCTCCTGCAGCTGGAGTGGAAGGCACTTCGCCGCCACCTTGCTCTTCCGCAGGTACAAAATCATTCAAGCTTCTAGGTTTCAATTGATATACATCTTTGAAAATAGCGGAAACGCCTGTGATATCGATTTTGTCACCCGCAGCATAAGGGAAGGAAGTCTCCGTCACACCTGTACGGGTGTCTACACGGATGTGTGTGCTCGTTCCATCTGCTGCTACCGCGTCGAATTCAAAAGATCCAACTGGTGTAGCACTGATGATATTCTCGATCGTTACATCCTTCAATTGAACCAGTTGACCCTGGTTCGCATCTGTAATTGCTGTAACTTCGATTGGAGCAGGTACAGAAGCCGTACCTGTTTTCTCAATCGCAACGATATCCGTAAGCTCGAACTCGCTGTTATAGATGGTTGTTGCTGCCGTTACTTTCACCTTGTCACCTGCATGGAAGCCGCTAGTATGCTGGAATACGTAAATTCCGGCAGTTTCATCTTGAAGATAGAAGGCTTGTCCACCAAATGCACCCGGCTCTGTCGTCACAACACCTTCGATAGTTACGGTCGTACCAACAGCTTTGGTGCGTGCTTCAGCAACTGTGATAGCCGCTGGAATCGGTCCTTCTTCTTCCGGAAGCTGTTCTGCTGGCACATTGCCAACAGTGACGGCATTGGTGATCAGGTTACTGCCGTTCAGACGCAGACGCAAGCTCGCAGCGCCAGTTGTACCCGGTTTGATGCGGACGTTCAGGTCTTTGATCCCGCGACCTTTGCTGTCTGAGGTTACACTGAATGCGGAGCTATAGCCGTACGAAGTTGGCCAAGTACCACTTTCATTCTGAATCATGGCGACCTGTGTTCCGCCAGTCAGATAGATACCGGCACTATAACCGGATACGGTTGTGTTCGGAGCCATGTTCTCCACAACTACACGAATCTGGAAGTCTTCTGCATTCGGAAGAGTATCCTGTTTCACGAAGCTGTAAGCAGCATTTGCACTGGATGCAGGGCCGCCGTAAGAACCAGCCTTAAACGTGGAACGATCGTACCACTTATATCCGGCAGCAGGTGCGGACCAAGGTTCAGTCTGTGGTTCTGTGGAAGCAGCCGGCTCTTCGAATGGCAACAGCGCTGTAGCTGTGTCCAGTTCAAGTCCGTTGACTTCAGTCAGGCTTGTGTAGTTCTCTTGTGTAGCAAGCCAGTTTACGGTGTTCACGAGCAACACGGCATCATCGGCTTCTTTAAAACCGTCATAAGTTGTTTTGCGTGTGCCTGTTTCTTCACGCAAGTATTTAGGTGATGCATCTTCTACTGGAGAAGAGTCACCGATGAAGGCAGCCTTACCTGCGCCCAGCTTGGATACGGCTACATAAGGACCTTCTTCGATCCCGCCGCCGTTGTAGACACCTTGGTCTACCGCGTTATTCCATTTTGCGTTGGTTTTAGGCAGGTATACAATACCTTTTGCCTTTTCTGGATCGGTGATTGCAATTGTTGAACCGGCGTGCATGGCTACAGCCGATACGCCTTCTGTGATGCCGAAGGCTTGATCTGCCGGTACAACGATATTAGCGTTGATATCGCCAAGTGCGTTATAGCGGAATCGTACGCCGAAGTTATCGGACAACCAGTCCGAGCTGGTTATATTTTGCATCGCTTCAGAATTACGCTCATCTGTGCTCATGCCTTTGGCCGGATCTTCGAACGCTCCCCGACGGTAACCGTTGATGACTTCAGAGCCATCCCATCGGTTTTTATTACGGTCGGCATTATAGTGATCTCCGACGAAGAAGATGCTGCCGCCTGTTTCAACATATTGTTTGAGGGCTGCTTGTTCAGATGTTTTGAAAGGAATTTGAGGCTCAGCAATAACGAATACGTTATACTCTTTCAGATCATCATAGGTAAATGGAGTTGTCTTGCGAAGTTCTTTGACATAATAACCATCATTCGCGAGTGCATTCCCGAAGTCGGAGAAACCTCCATCAATGACCCAGTCTGCAGCTCCAGCCGTCTGGCCGTGAGAGTTGTCGAACAATACTTTTTTACCTGCATTTTGGTTCACAACCTTTGCCTGGATGAACGGTGCCGGGTCTGTCGGTCCTTCCGCATGAACCGATGCATCTCCGTTCCATAATCCGACCTGAAGCGGCAAAGCCATGGACAATGCCAGGAGTGATTTTAAAAATACTCCTCGCATACCTGTTAATTTACCCAACCAAATCCCTCCCAAATATTAGTTGATTCATGAGTTCGTCCATATTCTACCACATGAAAATCTCACATAGTCATAACAATTTGTAAAAATTAACTCGATATTTGTAAAATTGGGTCTTTTGACATATCCATAGGTAATTCGATCCTGTCTTTATTTATCCAATCTACCCTCGTATATTGATTTCGGCATAAAAAAAGCCATCTCTTATGAGATGACTTTGGCCCGAATTCGATTGACGGCATGGAAGACAGAGGATTTAATCATGCCTTCACTGCGGTTCACCAGCTCTGCCGTTTCCTTAATGGAGTATCCATGGATGAGGCGAAGTTCTAATATTTTACGATGTTCGGTGTTGTTAATATGGGAGACAAGATCATGAACGCCTTCGCTAATTTCAAGGTGGGGTGTATCGAAGTGATGGGTAGGTACCTCCAAACGACTGTCTCGTCTGAGTGTGCGGGTCCGCCTGCGGAAGCTGTCCATCGCGAGGTTACGGGCAATGCGTTTGAGATAATAGAGAAGCCGATCTTCAGGGATATCCACGGTAACGTTCATCAGTCGAATGAAACAATCCTGTGCCAGATCTTCTGCGTCTTGCGGTTGTTTGACGATATGGGATAGATACCTTGTGATTTCTGATTTATAGTTGACATAAGCATCATTAATTTGTGTGCTGTTCATATGATGTGAATCCCCCTTGGATACAGATCAGGCTTGGGTCCGGTCTGGTATGAGTCTCTTATGATTCAAGTATATCGGGAGGTTGTTTCCAAAAGGTTCAGAGTTGTATCGGAGTTGTAACATTTCGTGCTTCCCTCTATTCAAGCATACGGCTTGGGATACAAAATATAGGCAGATGAAGGAAATTCATAGAGCAGGGAGATTACGAAGGTATCATGAGACAAAAAGAGATTTTAATTATTGAGGACGAGGAGTCCATTCGCGATATTTTGTCCTATTCGTTACGTAAGGAAGGATTTGAGATCAAGGAAGCAGCTACGGGAAAAGAGGGTCTGGATCTGCTTCGGGATTCGAAGCCGGATCTGATCCTGCTGGATTTGATGCTGCCGGATATGAGCGGTTTTGATGTGTGCAGGCAACTATCTGTGAACTCCAAGATACCCGTCATCATGATCACTGCGAAGTCGGACATGCTGGACAAGGTACTTGGCATGGAGCTTGGAGCGGATGATTATATCACGAAGCCTTTTGATATCCGTGAGGTGGTTGCGCGCATTCGGGCGATTTTTCGCCGGATTGATCTGATCAGCGAGACACTGGAGAATCAGTCCTATGAGGTGGTAAGGCTAGGCAAGCATATTGAGATCCGCAAGGATGAACGGGAAGTGTGGAAAGACGGGGAACGGGCAGGACTCACGAATAAGGAATATGATCTGTTGTTATTTCTCGTGACCCATCATCGTAAGGTTCATACACGTTCTGAACTGCTGGACAAGGTATGGGGATTTGATTTTGCAGGGGACACTCGAACGGTGGATATTCACGTGCAACGGATTCGCAAGAAACTGGATAGTGGTGTGCAAGGCATTTCGATGATTGAAACAGTATTCGGTGTGGGGTACAAGCTGAATATTCAGGTACAGACATGAAGTGGACGATCCAGTTCAAAATGGTGGTGCTATTCTCGGTCATCGTCTTTATCGGATTCTCCGTCCTGCTGATTCTGTCCAATAAGGTAGCTCAGGAGAATATGTACCGGGAAGTGCATGAGGATATGGTGCAATCCAAAAGAAATCTGGACATCGCGCTGAATCAGTACTTCCTGATACATAACAAACGCATGAGCAGAGACTCGCTCGAAGCAGGGAGTCGCGAGCTCGCGGAGCAGATTGGATCAGCCGTTGGTGGGGAGATTACGGTATACCGTCCCGATGCTTCGCCCTACGGATCTGCTGGTAGCAAGGTTAACGTTGCCAAGCGGTCTGACCATCCTGATGTGGAGGAAGCCATACAATCCCGGATCGCTTATACCACAGTAGTGGATAAAGGTCGGGTCACAGCAAGTCTGTCCTTCCCGCTTCAGATGGATCAACAATTGATTGGAATTGTGCAGTTGGAGAAGGATTACACCGACTTGTACAAACGCAATCTCCGGTTCCAGAATACGATCAAGCTGTTTGCAGCGGTTATTTTCGTATTTGTATTTATCGCATCCATCTTTATTTCCCGGAAAATTACACAACCCATCCGTGTACTGACAAAACGTTCTGCGGAAGTGGCCCAGGGGAGTCTGAATGCAGACATTCAGATTACAACCAAGGATGAGATCGGTGAATTGGCTTCAAGCTTTACCGTCATGATTGATCGGGTTCGGGAGCAGATTGATGTGATTGAGCGAGAGCGGGACGAAGTGAAGCAAGTACAGGCGAGAAGCAAAGTCTTTTTTGACAATGTGACACATGAATTGAAGACACCCTTAACGACGATTCTGGGATACGCCCAGATTTTACGGGATAACGGATTTACCGACCAGGACTTTTTTGACAAGGGCATGAATTATATCATCAAGGAAAGCCGGCGTCTCAACACGATGGTTGCGGATATTCTGGAGGTCTCGGTCTCCTCTGCGGTCATTCAGGCATACCGGTTCGAACGTATCGATATATCAGATATTATTCGTGAAGCTTGTGAGGATATGTCGATTAAGGCGAGCAAGTACAATATAGGCATTCACTATGAGCTAGAGGAACATCAGTATTTACAGGGAGATCGGGATAAGTTGAAGGAGGTCTTTCTCAACATCCTGGATAATTCGGTCAAGTACAGTGATGTGAACTCCATTATCGAAGTACAATCCTTCCGGTTAGGTGATTCCATTGCTATTGTGATCCGTGATCAGGGGGAAGGAATCGGTGCTGAAGCGCTCCAACATGTATTTGAACCCTTTTACCAGGATAAAGGAATCAACAGGGCCGAGAAAGGCAGTGCCGGGCTGGGTTTGTCTATTGTGAAGAACATCGTTGAGCGTCATGGAGGAACAGTGGAGATGAAGAGCATCATGCGGGAAGGGACACAAGTGAATATCAGTCTTCCGGGGGAAATGAACGCATGAGACATCCTGGATTTTGGCGTAAAAACCGTGACAGATTGATGCTGTCAGGGTTGTTGATCGCATTTGTCAGCGGGATTTTTGGGATTGGGAGCCTGTTCAGTCTCGGAAATCTCAAACCAAGAACGGTGGTTTTGCCAAGTGAGCAGTTCAACAGCCGTCTGGCACCACCACCGAGCAGTACGATTCAGATCGAGTCGGCTACCAAGATTCCAAATGATTTTGCGATCTTTGATTTTGAAGTGTTAGACCGGAATACGATTATATTTAATCAGCCGGAATTTTCCTATTCAGGGCTCAAGCTGTCTCTTCTGCATCTGGATGATAAGGAAGTGAAGAACATTGCGGCTAATACGGATTACGGTGTAACGATCAGCCCGGATAACAAGAAAATCATTTACTCCCAGTATCGGGCAGGTCAGACGCAGAAGACAACGTATGAGTATATGATACAGAGCGGGGAACGTCGCAAGCTTCCGTACGACAACTCGTATTATCGAGTGTTTGTAGGGAACGAATCCTACATCGGTCAGGATGATCTGTTATTTAAACAAGTTGATCTGAGCCAGGGGACGAGTCATGTCATCTACACGTATGAAGAGTTGATGAGCATGTTCACAGGACCAGGACAAGGGAAAGGTTCGAGTGATACGTTTATCGTTATGGATGTGTTGCAGGTCAGTGAGGATCACCAACAGTTTTATATACTGGTGATGCTGAAAGACAAGTATGCTATCTATCGTGTATCGCTTGAGGATGAGCATGAAGTGAAGGCGTATGCTGCAATGGAAGACATCCAACAGTACAAGTTGCTGAAAAATGGTGACATGCTCATCCAGGGAACGATGAATAAGGTACAGGGGCTGTATCGGTACCACGCAGCAGAGGAGCAGTATGATCTGTTATTACAAGGTTCGATCTGGAGCTTCGATCTGGATGCAGATGAATCCCGAATAGCTTACTTTTTCCCGATGGACAGTCAGAATCAGAAGAATGAGTTGCATGTTGCCTACCTGAATGACAGCAAAATTTCGTCGGATACGGTGATCTATCGCAATATGGATAACTTCATCAGTCTGAAATGGAATGACGATGAATTATTTGCTGTAAGCAGCTCAGTGGATAAAAGTGAAATGTACCGCTTTAGTTTCAGAGCCTGGTAAGCTGCGGAAGGTATACGAATATAAGACCTTGGTCTGATGGAGCGATAGCTGCTCTGCGGACAAGGTCTTTTTGTTATGACATGTTACAAGTTGGATACAACTCCGGCCAGCCCCGATACATCTCCACCCTATAATAAAAGGGAATGAGCTACGCGAATCTTTACATACAAGTTCAAAAAAGACTGGTTTTCAGTACCGAGAAGATGGAATGAAGCTAGAAATGGAGTAGCGGAGCGTAGGCAAACTACGTGAGCAACGGACATTTCGGCTGAATTCTATATTCGATGTTGATGATGTCATTAGACATCCTTCGTAATCAAAAGCGGGCTTTTTTGAACAACCTCTTTACATATTTAGCAAGTAGAAAGGAAGACATGTAGCAATGCTTCAAGTTGAACAATTATCCCATTCGTTCCGCAATGGCCAGGGAACCGTGCCGGTGCTTCAGGATATCAACCTGACGATTGGAGAAGGCAAGATGGTAGCCCTGCTGGGCAGTTCTGGTTCGGGTAAATCCACACTGCTGAATCTGATGGCGGGGCTGATGAAACCGGATCAGGGCAAGATTCTAATTGCGGGACAAGATATTGTACGTTTCAGTGAGAATCGTCTGGCTGAGTTCAGGCGCAGTCACATCGGGTTTATTTTTCAATCCTATGAACTGCTGTCCAATCTTACGATCCGTGAAAATGTAGAATTACCCTTGGTGTTTATGGGGATAAGCCCTTCGAAACGCAAAGCAAAAGCATTGAAGCTGTTGGAACAGGTTGGACTGGGTGAAAAAGCAAGCTTGTTCCCGTCCCAGTTGTCGGGCGGTCAACAACAACGTGTCAGTATTGCACGTTCGCTCATTACCGAACCCTCGGTGATCTTTGCAGATGAGCCTACCGGGAATCTGGATACTGAGACGGAGGAAGAGATCATTGCGATTTTGCAGCAGCTTAACCGGGATATGAATACAACCTTTGTCATTGTGACACATGAAGCAGAGGTCGCGGAGCAGATGCAAGTTGTGCTTACCCTGCAACATGGAATACTGGTCGAAGAAGCAGTAAGGGAAGTTTGAGGCAAAAGGAGAGGAAATGTGAGAATACGGGATGTAGCACGTATGGCCTGGGGACAGATCATTCGCAGAAAAATGGTCACACTGCTGTGCATGATGGGGCTGTCCATCGGCTCTGCCGCCATGATCATTGCACTTAGTGTAGGGCAGTCCGTGCAGACCTATAGCGAGAAAACATTGAACGACAATTACAAGATGGATGAAATTACGATTACGCCCAATGAAGGCATTCGTACGGGGAACGGCAAGGGGAGTGGTCAGACATCGAAGTTTGAACGGGGAGCTTTGACGTTGGAAAAGATTCAGATTATCCAAAGACTTCCTCATGTTGTTGCCGTGGCTCCCATGTTAAAGCTGGATTCGCTGGAAATGGTGCTTCCGGATGGTCGCAGCACGTATGTTGAGGTCATTGGTACCCAGCTGGAGACCCTGGGCGGGTTTGGATACAAGTATGCTGAGGGACGTGGGGCAGAGGATGGTCGTATGGCGGTAACCAGTTATGGGGCTGCATTCGGACTCGTGGACCCCAAAGTAACTCAGAAGTTATTTGAGCAGTTGAATGCTGATCCATATAACAACGAGCTTTTGGAACAGTTTACGGAAATGTCAGCGAAGCAGGATCAGTTGGTTCAGCAGCTGGTTCAGTTCCGATATGAAGATTATGCGAATGCGAGCAAAACCAAAATGAGTGGTTCTATACGTGTGTCTGGAGAGTTGACGAAGCCTTCCAACATGGATGAGATGAGCGCTCAAAACGATAAAAAAGTATATCTGCCGCTCGATACAGCTCGTGCATTGCAGGATGAGCTTGGATTACAGCAGGCCGACAGCAGTGCGGCCAAGCATCTTAACTCGGCTCTGGTCAAGGTTGAGGATAAACGTTATGTATCCCAGGTGGAAGAACAGATTAAAAAGCTGACGTTAAACACACAGAGTAATCTGTTCCAAGAGGAAGCGATGGCAGGTCAATTGGCGATGTACCAAAAAGCGGCATTGGGGATCGGTGGTTTTATCATGCTGCTGGCCTCATTATCCATTATTGTAGCGATGATTATGTCTACGCATCAGCGTCGTAAACAGATTGGTGTGATGAAGGTGCTGGGCGCAAATCTGTGGCAGATCCGTCAGATGTTTATTACGGAAGCAGCGATGCTTGGATTAATGGGCGGCGTGGCTGGTGTGGGGATCGCCTTTGCTGCCCTCGGCGGGGTGAACAGTCTGCTGGCGAGTCAGATGGCAGATCAGATGAATGGTCCGATGACTGTCGTTATTCAGCAGTCGGCTCTGCCACTGGGCATCGTTTTTGCTGTTCTGGTTGGCATTGTATCGGGTATATATCCGGCAATCAGCGCATCTCGGACCAATGCATTAACTGTGATCAAATCGATGTAATTTTATCAGCGAAAGGGAAATTGGGCACATGAAGAAATGGATTAAAATCATCATCACCGTTGTACTTTTGGCAGGTGTAGGGTACTGGTTGTATGAAAAGTACAAGCCAAAACCGGAGGCGCCTATAGAAATTCCGCCCCCGATTACCTTTGATGTGACACAGGAAACGATGACGCAAACGATACAGGTGAAGGGGAAATCCGTATACACCGATCAGACGGATATCTTCGCTCCGTATGCTTCCAACATCAAGCAGTGGCACGTGAAAAGTGGTGAGCAGGTGAGCAAAGGCGATATCCTGTTTACCCTCGATACTTCCACGTTACAAACGGAAGTAGAACAGTTGCAGAGTGATCTGGAGAAAGCTCAGCTGGAAAACAAGATGAATCAGGTTACCCTGGATCAGGCGAATATGAGTGAGTCACTTGGCGTGACGGAAGAGGAGCGCAAGAAGGCATTTGCAGATCGGGAAGGTAAACGCCTGACGAATGAATTGAATCAAAAAGCGTTGGTCCTCAAGGAGAAGGAGATACAGAAAAAGCAGGCAGTAATAAGTAAGTCTGTTGTGTATGCTTCCGCATCCGGTATATTTCAGATGAATGAAGAGGATAGCAAGACACGTGCGGTGACGGAAGGACAGCTAATCGGGTCCATTACAAACATCAGCAAACTGAAATTTATGACGATTGTTGGTGAGGAAGAAATGTTCAGGCTCAAGGTGGGCATGCCGGTTAAGGTACGAATGACAGCGCAGAAAGACCTGCAATTCACCGGGAAGGTGAGTAAGGTGTCCAAATTCGCCCGCAAGAGTACCGATACGGACCTCAAGCAGGCTTCACAGTTTGACGTGGTCATTGATCTGAAGCCGGACGTCAGAATGTATGGAGGCGTGAGTCTGGAAGGCGATATCGAGACGATGCGGAAGGATAAAGTGACGGTTGTGTCCAGCCTGGCGATTATGCGGGATCAGACCGAACCTTACGTACTGTTAGACAAAGGCAATGGACAGACAGAGCCGCTGACCATCCAGGCTGGAATGGAATCGGGGGACAAGACGGAAGTAGTTAGCGGGTTAAAACCGGGAGACATTGTCGTTTTACCGTAGACGTAGGAAACTATGAACAAGGCATTATATGTAATGACTAGCTAGACGAGCGGTCGATTCGACCTTGAAAAACACAAGGTTCATTGTGGCATATGGCCATGATGAGCCTTTGGTGTGGTTAGGGGCAAGGGATGTCCAGATTCCTGCCTGAATTATGGAAAAAAATATAATTAAATTTATATAATTCAATTTACAGTAATATTTACATGTCGTATAATCAGAACATAAGGAGGTGACACCGAACATCATGTTTGTAGATGGATAGGCGAAGACCTTTTTTTTTAACTGTTTGAAGAAAGCGCTTACCCAATTTAGGATTCAGACATCCCATAAGTCATTTTTCACACTTCTTCATGTCTAACACACGTTCAACCACACCCACCATATTATACTCATTCACATGATTCGCCCTCACACACCATTTGTTTGCTCAAGATTCCAGTGATACAACCATTTCTTTTGGAGGTGATACAACCAACTCATCCGAACGTTCTCTTCGTGCTAAGCATCATAATGACACAGAGGATCAGACATGAGTACAACCCAATCTAACTAAAGGAAAGGTGGAACTATGAAGACTAAATTGAAAACCAAATCAAGAGGTAAGAAGATCCTGCGCAAAGGTGTAAAACAAATGCTTGCAGCAACGCTGCTCGCGGCGGGGATTTTCCCTGGACTGTCTCCAGGCTTGACTCAGGCCGCTGAAGCACATGTGGATAATCCATTTGTAGGGGCAACCGCGTATCTGAACGAGGACTATTCAGCTCTCGTGGATACGTCCATTGCACTGACCAACGATGCCTCGTTGAAGGCCAAGATGGAGACAGTCAAATCGTATCCAACCGCAGTATGGATTGACCGGATTGCTGCAATCTATGGCGGCTCGGACAACGCTGGTCGCAAAAGTGTAGAGCAACATCTTGATGCCGTTCTCGCTCAAAAGAAACCGGGTACGCCAATAACGGCTTCATTTGTTATTTACAATCTGCCCGGACGGGATTGTCATGCACTTGCATCGAATGGTGAACTTCCACTAACACAGGCAGCACTGCAGACGTATAAAACGGATTATATTGATGTCATAGCAGATATCTTTGCAGATCCGAAGTATCAGGATATTCGTATTATTGCCGTCATTGAACCGGACAGTCTGCCTAACCTTGTAACCAACCTGAGTACACCAGCTTGTGGTCAAGCCAGCTCAACAGGTATCTATGAGGCGGGTGTGAAGTATGCATTGGACAAGCTGCACGCCATTCCGAATGTGTACAACTATCTGGACATCGGCCACTCCGGCTGGCTTGGATGGGATAACAACCGTTCTGCAGCAGTCGCGCTGTATACAAGTGTTGTGCAAGGAACAGCCGCAGGTCTGAGCAGTGCAGATGGCTTCATTACAAATACAGCAAACACTACACCGCTGGGGGAGCCGAACCTGTCTAACCCTGATCTCAATATCGGTGGACAACCGATTAAATCTGCCAAGTTTTATGAGTGGAATCCTTATTTTGACGAAACCGATTTCACTGCTGCGCTGTATGCCGATTTCGTACAAGCTGGCTGGCCAAGCAGCACAGGTTTCCTGATTGATACTAGCCGGAATGGGTGGGGCGGGGTAGACCGTCCAGCATCTGCTACGGGCAGCAACATCAACGATTATGTGAATTCCGGACGTGTAGATCGCCGGGAGCATCGGGGGAACTGGTGTAATGCCAGTGGCGCAGGTATTGGTGAAGCACCTAAGGCTGCACCAGGACCAGCGCATCTGGATGCTTATGTATGGGTGAAACCTCCGGGTGAATCCGATGGCTCCAGCTCCGAAATTCCGAATAACGAAGGTAAAGGTTTCGACCGGATGTGTGATCCAACCTTCACAACTCGTGATGGTGTATTAACAGGTGCATTGCCTAATGCCCCAGTATCGGGTCACTGGTTCCATGATCAATTCGTGGCACTGGTGAAAAACGCATTCCCTGTACTTCCTGCAAGTAACGGTGGAGGCAATCCTCCGGGGGGAACAACAGCTCCGGCAGCACCAGCAGCATTGACGGCTTCTGCCGGTAACGCTCAGGTCTCCTTGACGTGGACTGCTTCCACAGGGGCTACAAGTTATAGTGTGAAGCGGGCACTGAGTGCATCAGGTCCATTCACAACAGTTGCAGCTAATGTAAGTGGAACATCTTACAGCAACACCGGTCTGATCAATGGTACAACCTATTATTATGTGGTAACGGCAACAAATGCAGTAGGTGAAAGTGTTAACTCTGCAACAGCAACAGCTACACCTGTTGCAGGGGTAACGGCGCCAGCTGCACCGACTGCTCTCACAGCAACTGCAGGCAATGCACAGGTGAGCCTGACGTGGACCGCTTCTACAGGTGCAACAAGTTATGATGTGAAACGCGCGCTGAGTGCAACAGGTCCGTTCACAACGATCGCGGCGAATGTGAGTGGTACGTCCTACACCAACACTGCCCTCACGAACGGCACAACGTATCATTATGTGGTAAGTGCAGTGAATACAGCAGGGCAAAGTGCCAATTCCGCTGTAGCTTCCGCGACACCTCAAAGTGTCGTTGTACCAACGAGTGATCTTGTCGTGCAATATCGTGCCGGAGATACCAATGCTCAGGATAGCCAGATCAAACCGTATTTCAACATCAAAAATCTGGGTAGTACTGCTGTGAATCTGAGTGATCTGAAGATCCGGTACTACTTCTCCAAAGAAGGCTCGGCTACGATGGATTCTGCCATCGATTACGCTCAAGTTGGCGGAGCCAATATCCAGCGTACCTTCACAGATTCCTATGTGGAGCTGAGCTTCACATCTGCTGCTGGCAGCATTCAGGCTGGTGGACAGACTGGAGACATCCAGCTTCGCATGTACAAAACAGACTGGTCCAACTTTGACGAGACGAATGACTACTCCTTCGATCCAACAAAAACATCCTACCAGGATTGGAATAAGGTAACACTCTACCAAGGTGAAAACCTGGTATGGGGTATTGAGCCTTAAGAGGAATCATCGGTAATCTGTAATTCGGTAATTCGGAGTATAAGATAAGCTACAAGCATGTTAACCCGTCAATAGTATGTAACATACCGCCCTTCTCCGTTGAGGAAAGTGGCGGTATTTACATTGTACAGTTGATAGAACTTTCGCCAAAACATGAACTACTCGCCAAAGAAATTTCTACATATATGCAAAATTCCCTCGGCGTATGGATAGGGGGCAACGTTGTGGTGGAATGATTTTGCCTCGGTCGTTGCATTCTGGAGAAGATATCCATGGGTAACCGTCTGAAGCATCTCGATGTCATTTCCACTGTCACCGAAGGCCAATGTATTGGACAGGAGCACCTGATTGTAATCGATCAGGAATTGCACAGCTGCTTTCTTTCCGGTTCCTGCGGGGATAAAATCAACATCATAGGCGTGCTCTGGATCACCCGCCTTGGGATTACACTCATTGATATTGATTCCAATTCCGTGATTGGTAGCCAGATGCCTGATAATATGAATATCATATTGGGTTTTGACTAAAGATTCTGCATAATAATAGTAGTTCATTTTGTAACCGGAATGACCAAATTGAGTCTGTTCGTGGAGAGTAATGTTGTATGTTGATTTCAATTCACCAATTAAATCTTCTACATCTCTACGGGAGAATCGGGATTCTCGAATGATCTTTTGCCATGAAGGAAGAGTAAGCAATTGTCCGTCATGCCGGACTTCCCATAGATCTGTCCCCAGATTGCTTGCTATAAAATGGGGGAACTGCGTCATAGCGGCCGTTTTCATTTTTGCCTGTATTTGCTGAATGCTGCTTCCGGTGACCCAGGCTACCTTTACATGATGATTTTTGGCAAGGTGCTGGATATATCTTTCCAACTCGTATACTCTTCTGAGGTGTTCAGGCGAACATTCATGTGGGTAATACGTTTCGTCAAAATCAAAAAATATCAGATATTCAGTTACAGCCGGGGTATAGGTGACTTCCATTTGTGTTATTCCTCCCTAGAGGTTGTTTTCGATATCATAGTTGCTGGGAACGTTCCCAGGTCAATACTTTTCATATGAGGTGTTTATGTTGCCCACCATAATTGATATTTCACGTGTAAGTGGTCTTTCTAAATCTACGGTATCCCGTGTGTTAAACGACCATCCTCATGTATCCATTGAAAGCAGACAAAAAGTAAAAGAAGCTATCAAGGAGCTGGGATATGTTCGCAATACGCATGGGGTTCAGTTCCGCCTGCAGGCAAGCAATCATATCGGCGTGCTTGTCCCCGATGTGGAGCATCCCTATTTCAGCCAGCTTGTTAGTGCATTAGGTCGTTCCTTAGGCTCCGTGGGGTATCGACTTGTCATCTATCAGACCGAATTATCCCGCGAGTATGAACGTGATGTGTATGCCCGATTGTTACATCGGGAGATGGATGCTGTAATTATTGCGCATTCCCATTTCTCGGAGAGAGAAATAAAAGAATGGTTAGGTTCAGGCATCGGGATCATATGCAACGAAGCGATGGACGGGGAGTTTCTCGATGTCTTTCGAATGGATGAAGAAGATGCGGTTTTTCAAGCGACCTCATATTTGCTCTTGAAGGGACGCCGTCATCTGTTTTTCTGTATGGATTACCTGACACCATTGCAAGAGAAAAGATGGAACGGGTTTCAACGGGCTCACCAACAGTTCGGCCTTCCGTGTGCGAAATCACAATGTTATGCAGGTCTGGTAACTATGGAGGATGGTTATGCCTTGGGTGAACAATTATTTATTTCTACTCCATTGCCGGATGGAATGATAACGGGTAGTGACTTTATAGCTACTGGTTTATTGAGAGCAGCAAAGCAAAGGGGAATATCCGTGCCTCAGGAAATGTCCGTTATTGGGTTTGATAACCATCCTGTCGGATTGATGACTAACCCGGAATTGACCACATTAACCAATTGTATTCCCGAAATGGTCAGGGACGTTACGGAATGTCTTACCGGGCGATTGAAGGGGATGCAATCTGCTCCTATAGTGAAAACCTATAAGACTTCGTTGATTATACGCGAGTCTACTTAGAAGAAAGTAAAAGAAAAAGAAGGATGGTGAAATCCTTTAAAGAATGCGACAGCCCGATGTATGTGAATTGGAAAAGTGTACCCCAAGTTAGTTAGTTAGTTAGTTAGTATGTGCTAATTAATTCTTTGGCGGGATAACCTCACAAACACTGAATATTAATCGTTTTGGACGGATATTTGCCTATGTCATTCCAGGCAGGGTAGCTATAATAATACCCGACGGGCAGGATGGGGCTGCTCAGAGTAAAGAGGGCAGGAAAGGGGGACGGAGCCGAGAAAGTCTGATTAGGAGAATTATTCTTTTATACTTTTGTAAGCGCATTCAGGAAAATATGAACATATGGATTATCGAACGTCTAATCATCATCGACGTGTATATGCGTTACCCATTCTGTCTCAAGGAGCGTGAAGGTGGATGAACTCAGAAACAACAGCGCCGGTACATAAGGGATCGGCTTCAGGTCTGCAATCAGGCCGCAGGAAGGCACGTATGCCACTTGCAGCCAAGGTGCTCTCTTCGGCACTTAGCGTAGCTTTGCTTGTTGGGGGAACAGCAGGAATCACTGGAGCAGAAGCTTCGAATGGGAAGGGTGCGCCGGAAGCCAGCCTGCAATCTAGCAAAGGAGGCAGTCACTTGAAAAGTATTCAACTGGAGTATCTGGATCGGGGACTGGTGGCTGCGTCGACATCCGAAGGTGTGTTTCTCAGTTGGAGATTGCTTGGTGATGAGGCTACAGGGTATAGCGACAAAGGGCTGACAGGTACGGACTTTAACGTCTATCGTGATGGCAAAAAGATCGCTACTGTCACCGACAGCACCAACTATGTAGATGCCACGGGCAAATCATCTTCCCGTTATGAAGTGGCAGCGGTGAACAAGAAGGGCAAGGAGAGCAAACGCAGTGCATCAGTCAAACCTTGGGCGAACGGGTATGTGGACATTCCACTGCAAAAACCCGCCGATGGTGTGACGCCTGCGGGAGAAGCTTATACGTATTCCGCCAATGACATGAGCGTGGGTGATGTGGATGGGGATGGTCAATATGAGTTTTTCGTCAAATGGGACCCTTCCAACGCCAAGGACGTATCGCAAAAAGGATACACAGGTAAAACCTACATTGATGCTTACACCCTGGACGGACAATTGCTGTACCGGATTGATCTTGGGGTCAATATCCGTGCAGGTGCTCATTATACACAGATGCTCATTTATGATTTTGACGGGGATGGCAAGGCTGAGATGATGTTTAAGACCGCTCCAGGCACAAAGATTATCCAATATAACAAAAAAGGAAAAGTAACATCCGAGAAGTACATCACACTTCCCAAGCAGGATCGCAAGGCAGGGTATTCGAATGAAGATGATTATCGTTTAAGTGCTGATGGGTACTACGATCACGTGGTGGATATGTTCAGAAACTGGCATAAACACGACGAGGTTGTGAAGGGGAACTGGCCTGCAACATTAGAAGAAGCTTTTGGAATCGAGAAAAAATATAATTACCCATTATCTCAGGAGGATGCCGAGAGCTTGGCCGACTACTTCATTGATGTGTACGCGGTAGAACGCAGTAACCGTAATGAGCTGCGCAAGTTCGAAGGTTTTATCGTGGATGGTCCTGAGTATGTTACGGTATTTGAAGGCAAATCAGGCAAAGAGCTGGAGACCATTCCATATGAACCCGAACGTCATGATGATGGCCTGATGTGGGGCGATTATGCAATGGCACGGATCGAACCAGGCAATCGGGTGGACCGTTTCCTGGCAGGCGTGGCGTATCTGGATGGAAAGAAACCGTCTGCAATCTTTGCACGCGGATATTATACACGTTCAACGATGGTTGCCTACAATTGGGATGGCAAGAAGCTGAAAAAGGAATGGAAAGTGGACAGCGGCTGGACACCGATGAAGAACCCATTCAATGACGGACCGCACGGCGTGGATGGTACAGATCCGCAGTACGGCTCCATTACCACCCAGGGTGCACACTCGTTCAGTGTGGCGGATGTGGATGGAGACGGCAAACAGGAGATTATTTATGGCTCCGCTACGATTGATCATGATGGCAGCGTGCTGTACAGCTCCACAGATCTGATGCCTGCCGAGAGTGCTGCACCGGGAACCATTGCCCGTCTGGGTCATGGGGACGCACTTCATGTGGCAGATATCGACCCGGATCGTCCGGGACTTGAGATTTTCATGGTTCACGAAGGTGGTCCTTGGGCGCCATACGGCTATTCCCTGCGTGATGCGAAGACCGGAGAAGTAATTTATGGTGGGTACACAGGGAAAGATACCGGTCGCGGCATGGTGGGGGATGTTGATCCGACTCGTCGTGGACTGGAGACATGGGCTGTAGGTTTGTGGACAGCTAAGGGTGAGAAAATCAGTGATCAGATGCCGGGAACGAATATGAATATCCGTTGGGCTGCCGATATGACGACACAGATCGTTGATGGTGCGATTGATGTTACCCCAACCATCAAAGACTGGAATCGTGGCACGTTGCTGACGGCAACAGGCACATTGACTAACAATCACACCAAAGGTACACCTTCTCTCGTGGCTGATATCTTCGGGGATTGGCGGGAAGAGATGCTGGTGAGAACCACGGACAGTTCAGCGATTCGTATCTATCTGAGTACCGAGAAAACGGACCGCAAATTGTACACGCTGATGCATGATGCGATGTATCGTGTGGGCATTGCCGGGCAGAACAGTGGATACAACCAGCCTTCCTATCCGTCCTTCTACATGGCATCGGATATCGACTGGTCGAAGGTAACGCTGCCCAAGTTCTACACGCCAGGTAAGGGCGGAAAGTAAGCAGGTTGATGAAATAGTAAGATAGCATAAAACTGGATCAGATTGTAACGTAAAGAAGCAGCGTCAATGGTTATGAGCAAGTTCTAAAGCATTTTGAAGTGTTGTAAAGCTCTGGATTCTCCCCTGTGTCTCGGCACATGGAGGTTTCAGAGCTTTTTTACATTTGGATCTGCGAAACAGACCTTGGCGAGTTCCCAGCCACCCATGTTACGTCATTCTTTTACATCGTTGGAGTCTAGATGCTTGGTAGAAGCGAACGCTTTAATGGTGTAATTTCCTTGATCATGGATCAATGTGGTAATGGAGCACTCCGGGATAAGTTGGTTCTGCATAGTTATAAAATCGGAATGCCAGACGTTAAGCTCACGCTCAGTAAAGGTTTGCACCAGAAAATCCGTAATGAGTCCACCATGTGCAACCACAATAATGTTACTGTTCTCTGGCTCTTCATTAGCCAGTTCGGTTAGGAGGGAGGCCAGACGTTCACCAGCCTGTTTTGCCGAGTCTCCCACGGGTGGAATGAAATCTGGGTCAGACGTACATCGATCCCACATTGCAATGAATTCTTCGAATGACTGATCTGGGGAATCGCCCCAATTGGCACGTTCGCGCAGGCGAGGGTCTTCGGTTATATGAAAACGGGTGTGGCGGGCAATCATACTTGCAGTTTCTCGGGCCCGTTGAAGTGGGCTGGTCAGGATTTTAGTAATGAGAGAGGTGGCTTTGGCAAAATGAAGTGCTGTGGCTTCGGCTTGTAAAACCCCTTCGGAAGTGAGGGGAACATCCCCGATTCGTCGTTCTTTGAGACCGTGTCTCACCAAATGAAAGGTGGTAGTCATGAGTGGAAACCTCCTTAAGTATAGACAGTTTACATAAAGGATTAGATTATATACTAATTATATATTTATCTAATTAAATAATACAATGAGGCTTTTAACGAAGACAGTTTATATCCACCCGACAGAATTGTTACAATGGTGAAAAGTGAGGATCGATCGTTGCAGGAATGGAGGTATGGATATGAGCATTACGAAGCAATGGACAGGAAGCCTATACCAGGAGGCATTACGAACAGAGGATTGCGGGCCGCGTTTTTACGCGTACTACTACAAGCAGTGGGACAACTATCGTATGTCCTATCACCATCATGATTCCACAGAGATCATGTATATTATTTCGGGAATGTGCCGGGTGGATGTGCAGATGTCGGATGGGAGTTCGGAGCAGGCTGTTTTGAAAAAAGGGCAGTTCATTATGCTCGACGCAGGTGTCCCACACCGTTTGCTGGTGGAAGATGGTGTCCCTTGCCGGATGCTCAATGTGGAGTTTGGATTCTTAGGCTCGCCTCCCGGACAGCTATCCATCCGTCAGCTCGCGCTGGAGGAGGAAGAAGTTCGCACTCTACTCACTAATGCTTCGCCATATCTGGTACTGCCTGACCCGGAAGAGGTGTATCATATTATGAAAAGTCTGGTCTTGGAACTCGACCAGCGCGGTCTGCTGGAGCAAGGAAGGTCATCTTTACCAATAGGAGTTATTCCTACAGAGGAAAGGGCACAACACCGCGAAGCCCGGAATCTCTCGTCCCCGGAACAGGGTATGCTGGTGCGTACACTGTTTATTCAGTTGCTGGTCCGTGTTGCACGTCTGCGCGGAGAAATGAGCCGGAGTGCGCCAGATCAGGCGGAGCTGTATGTCAAACGAACCATTGAATTCATGCATCACAATATGGATCGAAATATTCAGATGAAGGATATCGCGGCAGCCGTCAATCTGCATCCGGGCTATTTACATCGCATTTTTCGTCAGCACACGCAGCGAACACCGACCGATTACCTGACGATGCTTCGCATGGAGAAGGCCAAGATGCTTCTTCAGCAGACCAATATCCCGATTTCAGAGATATCCGATTATGTAGGGGTAGGCAGTCGTCAGTATTTTCATATGTTATTCAAGAAGACGACGGGCATGACTCCGATTGAATTTCGCTCCTCTATGGAACGACATGTCAGTCAGTACCCGTCCGATGAATGAGCCGATTGCAGTTATTTTGAATGCATATCGATTAGTGGAACTGGCGCGTAAAAGTTAGGATTTTTGACAACAAGATCATGAACAGGTCATGATTTTGATAACGCTTCCCTATTTGCGGTTGGTACAATGATTTCATGAAGAGAGTGATTAACCGAAGCAAAAGATTCGGATTAGGGGAGGACATAGGCATGTCGTTTAAAGTGGCGTTTATCGGGGCAGGAAGTATCGGATTTACACGGGGATTGTTAAGGGATTTGCTCACGGTACCAGAGTTTAACAACATTGAAATTGCGTTCTGCGATATTAACCAGCACAATCTGGACATGGTGACTGAGCTGTGTCAGCGGGATATCCGTGAGAATGGATTGAATATTCAGATTCAGCCGACAACGGATCGGAAAGAAGCGTTGAAAGATGCGAAGTATGTACTGTGTACGATTCGTGTCGGGGGACTGGAAGCATTTGCAACCGATGTGGATATTCCACTGAAATATGGGGTAGATCAATGTGTTGGCGATACGCTGTGTGCAGGCGGCATTATGTACGGACAACGCGGAATCGCCGAGATGCTGGATATCTGTAAAGATATTCGTGAACAGAGCGCACCCGACGTGCTGCTCTTGAACTATTCCAATCCGATGGCGATGCTGACATGGGCTTGCAACAAGTACGGCGGTGTGCGGACGATCGGACTGTGTCATGGCGTACAGCATGGTCATCATCAGATTGCGGAAGCTTTTGGCTTGAAAAAGAGTGAAGTGGATATTGTCTGTGCCGGCATCAACCATCAGACCTGGTATATCCAGGCTTCTCATGAAGGTAAAGACCTTACAGGAGATCTGCTCGAAGCCTTCGAGAAACATCCGGAGTACAGCCGCACCGAGAAAGTACGGATTGATATGCTGCGCCGCTTTGGATATTACAGTACGGAATCGAATGGTCATCTGAGTGAATATGTGCCGTGGTACCGCAAACGTCCGGAAGAGATTAACGAATGGATCGACCTGGGCAATTGGATTAACGGAGAGACAGGTGGGTATCTGCGGGTATGTACTGAGGGGCGCAACTGGTTTGAGACTGATTTTCCAAACTGGATGAAGGATGAACCGATGCAATTCATTCCGGAAAAACGGGGCGAGGAGCACGGTTCGTACATTATTGAAGGACTGGAGACGGGACGTGTCTATCGTGGACATTTCAATACCGTTAATAATGGAGTAATCTCGAATCTGCCGGATGATGCAATTATTGAGGCACCGGGATATGTGGATCGTAACGGTATCTCCATGCCACATGTAGGCGATCTGCCCCTTGGCCCGGCTGCGGTATGTAATGTGAGCATTTCCGTGCAACGTCTTGCGGTTGAGGCCGCGGTGAACGGAGACGACAAATTACTTCGTCAGGCGTTCATGATGGACCCACTCGTGGGTGCCGTGTGTAATCCAAAAGAAATCTGGCAGATGGTCGACGAGATGCTGGTTGCACAGGCCCAGTGGTTGCCGCAGTATGGTGATGCGATTGCTGCCGCAGAAGCAAGACTTGCTGGGGGGGATCTAATCCCGACCAAGGAATATGAAGGTGCAGCACGTCTTAAGGTGAAAACGGTGGAAGAAATGAAACAGGATCGCGATGCTGCCAACAAAAACGCAGGTGAATCCGATAAAGGGAAAGATAGAGAGAAAGTGCAGCAATAGATGGAGGCAAGATGTACAATAACGAAATATAAACGGAATATGGAATCAAATGAAGAAAAACGAATAAGAAATATAAAGAGTAGACGGGCCCTCCCCAGTATTGGAGGGCCTGTTTGGTTTTATTTTGATTCAACGACATGAACCACAAACGTAAAAGAAGTATCTCCCAGGCTGATCTGTGAATCTTGAGGTGGAGACCAGCGGAGAATTGCACTGTAATAATGTGTCCCTGGTTCCTTGGGAAGTTGGAAGGTCCCCTCCGTAGAAGTAATGGATTGATTGCGCTTGTTCACATATTCAGAAATATTTATCTCATCTGGGGGGATATCTATACCCATATCTATGGATAAAGTCTCACCGACAAGAACTTGGGCGGGAGTGTTGTCTTCAAAATTTAGGCTAGCGTAATCAGCGCAGGCGCCTCCCCAACAATAACTGCCCTGGATAGCGGGAATAGAGATGCCGCTTTCGCTCTGAATAGTTGGCGTAGGAAGTTTCTGAGGTAAGTTGGATTCCGATTCCTGAACCTGTTCTAATCCCATTTCGATTTCCTTTGTAACATTACTTGGAGTCGAATTACAGCCAGATAATATCAGCATAGTTGAAAGAAATACCAATGTGGTCAAGGTTCTTAACGTATTGAAGAATTTTATTTGCAAGAGAGGAATGTTGTTAAAGTTACTCTTGCGATACATATTTACCATGTGTGAAGTATTACCTTTACAGACATAGTAATATGTCTTATAGTATACGCAGGATGGAAGAAAGTCGGTGAAACTCGCAGATGGATGTGCAAGTGATTAACAGTGATCTGATTCGGGGCAATATTGACCCCATTATTCTGAGTGTACTTATACCCGCAGATAACTATGGCTACAGCATTATTAAGGAGATCTATCGCAAGAGCGGAGAGCAGTTTGAATTGAAGGAACCCACGCTTTATTCCAGTTTGAAGAGGCTGGAGAAGAGTGGATATGTGGAGTCCTACTGGGGGGAAGAGACGCAGGGAGGACGACGCAAATATTACCGAATTACAACGCAAGGCCTCGAAGCCTATAGAGAGCAGGTTCATTCTTGGCAAGCAGCCAAGGCACTGATTGATTGCATGATTGTCACTGGAGAAAAAGGAGATGAAGACCTATGAGATTGGAAGATCGCATCACTCGTCATGTGAATCGTTTGTTCGCTCACGCACAAGATACATTAGACAATCGAGAATTAAAAGAAGAGATTCACAGCAATCTCGCTGCGCGGATTGACGATTATATCTCGCAGGGGATGAGTGAAGAGAAGGCGTTTCAGACCGCCATTCAGCATATCACTGGTATGGATGAAGTGATGAGTGACCATCGAAGAGTACAACGTGTTCCTTACTGGACAGCGTTGTTGCAGTCTGCTCTGATTTATAGCCTCATAGCCTGGATCATTACCATTCCAATGAGAGTGCTGATGCAAGGCTCCGCCATAAACAACCTGCTTATGATCGTGAGTCTCATTGTTGGTGGAACGTATGTGTTGTATATCTTGACCAACAAGACGAAAGATCCTGCAACTTCTGTTAAAACCACGGTTATACGAATCCCTGCCTTAGTGCAGTGGAATCGAAGAATATGGTGGTTGTGGGCGGCATTAATACTCGTCCTATGGGGGACGCAGGCAGCGTTGCGATTCGGAAGCAACATCTGGTTTAATCGACCCATTCAGGTGGATGGACCCTATCAGTTTGCTGTGATCGTCATTGCCTTTGCCATCCCATTACTGAGTGTTATTATTCCTTTGGTTGTGCATCGGGCGTATCGGATCGTTAGTAAGTATGAAGTGAGTGATGCGTTATGAGAATTAGAAACATATGGATTATAACACTTGTTGTGTTGGGCATCATTGGCTTAGTGATTGTTGAAGGTTTCGTTAATCCGAAGATCGAGGCGAAACAGGCTCGGTACGAGGAAGAGCAGCAGAATCCGCTGACACATGATTTTGCCGCGTTAGCCGAATATCGCAGTCCCTACATGGGTGATCATTCAAACCTTAGTCATCTGAATCAGGCTTTACCTTTACGTGAAAGATTGAATGGTTACCAACTGTACCCGGAGACGTTCACGGTCCAAGTGAATTATAGCTTGGATACGCGTGAGATGGATGCAGAGGAACTTGAGCGGATACTTGTATATAATGCGGTTGCGAACTTTGTTATGATTGATAATCTGGAGCAGATCGTCTACCAGTTTGAGAATACCAGCCATACCTTATGTCGTGAATCTGCCCAACAATGGACAGGTACGGAATTAAAGGAGCTTCAGAACCCGGAGCTATGGAATTCGACTGTACGCGAGAAGCTGGTAGAACCGGCACAAGTGAAAAAGGCTTTTTCACAGATTGTTGACAATTAAACTGTATGAAATAGAAGGAAATAGGCAAGAGACTCGACTCTTCTCCCATGCTATGTTATTATAAATCTCTGATAACGTGGTAACGAACTAAAGCGTTTGGGTTTTGGTTATAGACATGGAGGGGTTCGAGAGATGAGAAAAAAAGCGATTCTACTATTATTCGTTAGTATATGTGTATTGATTGTGGCGGGTTGTTCCAGTTCCGCAAGCAAAGACGTTAACACGATTGTTGTAGGAATTGATGACAAGTTCGCTCCAATGGGCTTCCGGGACGAGCAGAATGAAATTGTAGGTTTTGATATTGATTACGCAAGAGCTGCAGCGGAGAAAATGGGTAAAGAAATCACATTCCAGCCAATCGACTGGTCTTCCAAAGAGTCAGAGCTGAACAGTGGCCGAATCGACATGATCTGGAACGGGTACACCATTACGGATGAGCGTAAAGAGAAAGTGCTCTTCACGAAGCCGTATCTGGAAAACAGTCAAGTAGCTATTACCTTGGCAGACTCGCCAATCACAAAGCTGGATGAACTCGATGGTAAAAATGTGGGATTGCAGGCGCTGTCCTCCGCGGCAGATGCACTGGCAGCAAGTCCCCTGAAGGATAAAGTGAAAGCTTCCGAATTTAAGGATAACGTGCTTGCACTGACGGATCTGAAGACAAAGCGTCTGGATGCGGTCATCATTGATGAAGTGGTAGCGAGATACTACATGTCCAAAGAAGAGGGAACATTCAAACTGATGGATGAATCTCTTGCACCGGAACAATATGGCATTGGTATCAAAAAAGGCAATGAAGAACTTCTGAATCAGCTGCAAAAAGCGTTGGATGAGCTGAATGCAGACGGAACAGCTGCTAAAATCTCCGCCCAATGGTTGGGTGAAGATAAGGTTCTGAAATAGACAGGTTACACACCTGATATATAGTTAGAAACAAAACGGACCCCGTATTCCATGCTGGAGCGATTCATGCCCCAGAGGAATGCGGGGTTAACAGATTAGAGGAGACAAAACAATGAGTTGGGATTATCTATCGACCATTTTAAAACCTATGCTAGAGGGTGCGCAGACCACCATTTTCATGTTCTTGCTAGCGATCGTGTTATCTGTACCGCTTGGATTTGCGGTCACGCTTGCGATGAGAAGTCAGATTAAACTGCTGGCGTGGATTGCTCATACGTATGTATATGTGATGCGAGGAACACCGCTACTGCTCCAAATTCTATTCTTCTGCTTTGGTTTACCGTTGCTTCCGGTGATTGGAGAGTATCTGGTGTTTGATCGTTTTGTTGCAGCGGCGATTGCGTTCATCCTAAACTATGCGGCGTACTTCGCTGAAATCTTCAGGGGCGGACTGCTTTCCATTGATAAGGGGCAACATGAAGCGGCGAAGGTACTTGGATTGACAAAGTGGCAGACGATGACCAAAGTCATTATTCCTCAGATGATTCGTGTAGTATTGCCTGCAACGGCCAATGAGTCCATTACGCTCATCAAGGATACGGCACTGCTCTATGCCGTGGCTGTGCCTGAGCTGTTGTATTACGCCCAAGCGGCGGTAAATCGCGACATACAGCTGTTACCTTTCTTCGTGGCGGCGGTTATGTATCTGCTCATGACACTCGTACTCACCGTGCTGTTCAAGGCACTTGAGAAGCGGTTTTCATTTGAATAAATTAAATCTGATCAATCAAAGGACTGTCTGCACATGACACATATAATAGAAGTAAATCAATTGAGAAAATCATTCGGTACACTTGATGTGCTGAAGCAGGTATCCTTCAACGTGGAACCAGGCGAAGTAATTGCCGTGATTGGACCTTCGGGTTCGGGGAAAAGTACGATGCTGCGCAGCCTGATTCATCTGGAGGATATTTCGGGCGGAACGATTCGCATTCAGGACCAGACGTTGGTTGATAATGGCCGTTACGCGGGTGCCGCAGATATTCGCAAGATGACGGATCGTATGGGTATGGTATTCCAGCATTTCAACTTGTTCCCGCATCTGACCGTACAAGATAATCTGGAACTTGCACCAAAAACTTTGAAAAAAGAAAGCTCAAGCGTCATTCGGTACCGCAGTCTGGAATTACTCGGCAAAGTAGGGCTGTCGGACAAGGCTGATGTCTATCCAGCCAATCTGTCCGGTGGACAGAAACAGCGTGTTGCCATTGCTCGGGCACTGATGATGCAACCGGACATCCTCCTGTTCGATGAGCCGACATCGGCACTTGATCCGGAGCTGACCGGGGAAGTGCTGCGTGTCATCAAACAACTTGCACAGGAAAATATGACCATGATGATTGTCACGCATGAGATGGGCTTCGCCCGTGATGTTGCGGATCGCGTTTTCTTCATGGATAACGGGGAAATCGCAGAGGCGGGACCGCCAGAACAAATCTTCGGCAATCCAAAGCTTGCACGTACCCGGACGTTTTTACAGCGGGTGGAAGTGGAAGGATAGAAGAGACTTCAAATCTAAGAAATGTGGAAAGAACGCAATCCTTTGAGTAATAAGGGTGCGTTCTTTTTTTAAAAAATATAGCTTATGTCCACAGGTATATGTTCCAGATCATCAATACAAGGGTCAACACGATATAAGTTACTACATTCCAACGTGTTCGCATTCGATAAGTGGTGTAACTCATGATTCCAAACAAAACAATACTAAAACATAATACAGCTACATTATTTCGATAAAGAGCAATAGGTAGAAGCATCACAATCATAAGTATGTTCATTACTTTATCGATTTTCATCGTAGTGATCCCCCAAAGATATTCAGAAAAGTATTACGACTATAATAATATCTATATGTTAGAGGTATTCTTGATTTGTATCATCACACGGATAAACGGTTCTTAAATTCATATCCTTGAAGTACAATTTATAAGCTTGTGGATGTAGGTATATGCCCGGGGATGATGAGAATAAAATAAATCTAATGGTAATTCATAATTAACACAATATGGATATTATTATTCCTAATAATCGATTATAATGAACATACTTAAAGAACAGGGAGGATTTACCTTGGAACATCACAAAAATGATGTAGATCGTTATTATAACGACACGTTGCCACCACCGCCTTATGTAGTACCAAAGACCAATAGCAAGTCGATTGTATCACTAGTTTTGGGGATTCTGTCCGTCACGATTCCTTACGTGGGAATTTTAATCGGAATCGTCGCGATTATATTTGCATCTTTAGCCTTCAAAGAGATCAGAGTTCGCATGGAGCAAGGCAGAGGATTGGCCATTGCTGGACTTGTTTGTGGAATCATCGGTACAGCGATGTATGTATTACTTATTTTGCTCGTGCTATTGTTTAGTTTCGCTATCTCAAGTTCTGAAATTTACTCTACATACTAGAAATATGAAGTTAGCAAACTTAGATTGTATCTAAAACTAGAAAAGCAAAGGCGTACCTTAGCCAACACCTCTGTTGTCCATAAGAGGGGGGCTTAGGTACACGCCTTTGCTTTTTATTTTACTTTTTACAGGTGAAGTGCGACTTCACTGCTGACGTTTTCGTTCTCCGTGGTATGAGGCATCAGGAAATACGTTAAGGTTCCTCCCAGGCCAATCACGGCGAAGATGCACAGAATACCAATCTGATCCCAAGCCACACCGAACTGTCCACTTGAGATAACTGCTTTATAACCTGTTACCGAATAGGTCATAGGCAGCCATGGATTAAACACTTTCAGCCAATTTGGAATCAGTTCGAGCGGGAAGGTGCCTGCGCTGGTGGTGAGCTGGAAGATCAGCATCAGAATCGCGAGGAATCGTCCCGGATTCTCCAGCCAAGTCACCAGTGCCTGAATGATGTACATGAAGCTTAGACTGGTAACAAAGCTGAACAAGAGGAATAATGGAACGCTCTGAACACCCAGACCCAAGCCGTACAAGACCAGCCATGAAGCAAGCAGGGACTGCACTGCACTCATGAGTGTGAAAGCCAGCGTTTTACTCACAAAACGATTCCAGCCACTTGCCTCACTAACCGTGCTGCCGCGTGTTGGCACTACCAATGTGGCAATCAATGCGCCGACAAAGAGCCCAAGTGACAGGAAGTATGGCGAGAATCCTGTACCATAGTTGGGTACCTCATTATATTTATGCTCATCGACCTGAACAGGCTCTGCATACATGGTTACGAGTTCATCGGTCTTTTTTACACTACCCGTCTGCTCAGCCGCTTCATTCAACTTGGTGGCAAGTTCGCCAGAGCCGTCTGTTAGCTTAAGGGTACCTTCTTTTAACTGACCAGCACCTTCATCCAGCTTATGTGAGCCATCTGCAAGGGTTGAGATTCCATCAGTGAACTGGCTTACACCCGCAACCAGCTTGCCTGCACCAGCATCCAATTGACTTGAACCATCCGCAAGTTTGGCTCCTCCAGCGGCTGCTTCGGATAATTTGGAATTGAATTGTTGTAGACCAGTCGCAAGCATTTCTTGTCCGGCGGATAATTGCGTAGCTCCTTGTACAAGTTGTTGTTCACCCTTTACCAACTGGCTGCTGCCTTGATGCAGTTGTTGCTGCGCAGCATATAGGTTTTGGCTGCCTGCCACCAATTGCTGCCCGCCCTGATAGACCTGCTCGCTGCCAGTGGCTACAGCCTGACTTGCTGCCAGGAGCTGCTGCACAGTTGGACTTGCTGCCAGTTCTGGACTCGCTTCGGCTAATTGGGCAAGACCTTGCGCAACGGCCTTAGCACCCTCGCTAACTTTGCCACTGCCCTCAACAGAACTTTGCAGCCCAGCAGTAAGCTTTGAACTACCTTCCTCGGAAGCCGCCAGTCCTGCATCCAGCTTAGCTGCACCTTCTTGAGCGGATTGAATCCCTGCCTGTAACTGTTTGGCACCGGCTTCAGCCTGCAACGCACCGTTACCAAGCTTCGTGCCTGCTGCTGCCAATTGGGACAATCCATCGGACAGGGCACTCGCGCCAGTATGAAGATCACCTATGCCATGGGAGAGCGTAGTCGTACCTTCTTTTAACGGAACTACGCCCGTTTCCAGCTTGTCGGTGCCTGCCGCCAGTTTGGACAGGTTCTCTTTTAATGTAGCAGCACCCTCATCCAGCGTGATCACACCATCATGAATCTGACCTGCTCCATCCCCGGCATCTGCCAAACCACCAGAAATTTTTTCGACCTGATCCAATAGCGTTTCAGTGTACGATTCTGTGACTTTGGCAGCGACTTTGGAACGAATTTGTTTGACCGCCGTGCCGCCAATCTGACCCGCGAGGAAGTTGTATCCTTCATTGGGTTCATAGATCAGATCTGCCGGCTCGGGGTGCTCATCCATCAGGGTTGTTGCTTTGGTGGAAAAGTCCTCCGGAATCACAATCGTCATGTAATACTTGTTGTCTTGCATACCTTGTTCTGCTTGTTCACGAGTCACGAATTGCCAGTTGAAATCATCACTTTTTTTCAATTCATCGACCAGATTCTGACCGACCTCCAGTGATTTGTCATTATAGACTGCACCCTGATCCGTGTTGACCACGGCTACAGGTAATTCATTCATTTTGCCATAGGGGTCCCAGAATGCGTTCAGGAACAGGCCACTATACAGCACCGGAATGAACAGTACAACGAGAATCGGAATAAATACTTTTGGTTTTTTTAAGGCGGACTTCAGATCCTGCCCAAACACGTGGAATGATTTCATCATGTTCTCTCCCTATCCTTACGCTAATCCGTGTGTTCTATCTCTATTATGTGTTGAATCTAGTGACACGTCTTTCTCTAGGTGGGGGATAAGCCATTCTTGAGAAAGAGGCCCACAAAATCCTTGATCTGATCTTTGTGCAACGTAGGATGCGCTTTGTTCCAATCCGAGGTTAAGGTGACATACAGCTTCAGCAGGACAAAAGAAACCAACTTGGGATCATCCCTGCGAATCTGCTCTAACTCCATGGCACGGCTCACCTGACGCTCCAGGTATTCAAGAATGGCTGTCTCCACTTTCTGCAAACCTTCCTTGGCCTGTGGCGTACCGAACTCGTTGACCTCCTGAAAGAGTTTGATCAACAGCTCATGTTCCTCCCGATACTCCAGCAAAGAATCCATACTCATATGCACGTTATCCAGAAAGGAGTTCTCTTCCTTCACAGTCTGCTCTGTAATCTGTCTCATATCCGCAATGATCGAGCGCAGAATCTCGCTAAACAGTTCTTCTTTATTTTCGAAAAAAGTATAGATCGTTCCCTTGCCCACATTGGCAAGTCTCGCAACCTGCTCCATCGTTGTGGCTTTGTAGCCAAACAAGGCAAAGGATTTCTCGGCAGAATCCATCACCTGTTGCCTTCGATCTATCGTTTTCATGGCATAAACACCTCCTTGTAGGTTGAAAGGATAATGGTAAGGTAAACCCTTTATTGACCGTTTTACTATTGTGGTCAGTTGGTCGTTAACAACTGTAGCACTTGAACAGGGAAGATGGATGTGATCTTTGTCATGGTATGGATAGGGCAGGTGCAAATGTGATGCTCACATGAAAACCCTGGGGGATTCGCCCTTAAGGCAACACGTAGGCATAATTTGAATGAATAATGATATGGAAAGTCATAGAATAATAGTGAAAAACCGTGTTATTAGTGGTCAAATCGTTAAGATACGTACTTTTTCGCTGTCGCACTCCGTATGGAGTGCGTGGATTGAAATATTGTCCTTAATGACCGTGTTAATGGGAAATAACTCACATTAAAGAAGTACATTGGAACGGCAAATACCTACTTATGACTGGGAAGTTTTATAATTCACATGAACATGTAAAACAGCTTTGGGCTTACATATTGACGATGAAATTACTCAGCATTAGAAATTCAATTCCAAATGACTATACTTGGAATGTGTATTACTTGATGTAAAATGTAATACTTTAACATTAAAGTATTACATTGTAGTATAGGTAATAGAGTAGGAGGTAGTAGTGTATGAGTATGTATGAATCAGGTAAGGTAACTTCGAAAGGACAGGTTACAATTCCAGTTGAGGTAAGGAAACAACTAGGTATAGCTACAGGCGACAAAATTATTGTAATTATCCAAAATGGCGAAGCAAAATTAGAAGTTAGGAAACAGAAAAAGTTAACTGATCTTGTAGGGATCTTAAAGACAGGTCAAGAACATGATCTTCAGGAAGCTAGGAAGTCAGCGATTGACTGGGTGGGGAACAGTTACAAAAAAGGGGAATAGCAATGGATTTTTTGGCTGATACAAACATACTAGTACGGTTGTTCACTCAAGACGATAAGGAGCAGTTTGAAAAAGTTTCTGAAATGCTAGATAGCGGAGATTTTCAGATAATTGTTTCATCACCAGTAATTATTGAAACATGTTTGGTCCTGAAATCACATTACAAGCATTCTAATGTTGATGTAGGAAATGCCCTGCTTAGTCTATCGCAAATTGATAACATTATCTTTGAAGAAGATTACATGAAAGATGCGTTAAGGCTGTTTGTTGAAAAAGGTAACGTTGACATTGTGGACTGTTATCTTAGCGCAAAATCAAAAACAATTAACATGCCAGTAGTAACATGGGACAGTGATTTTAAGAAGCTGGGATGCGAGTATTACAAGCCAAATCAACTTTAAATGTTGTTAGGTGATTAAAATTCTGGTAAGAGGACGAGAATGGATTTTGTATCTAACTGAGCTCCTAATTCCTGTAATAAAAACACAGATAGTTGTACTAGCTTTTGCCATTGGAGGTTCAACAATCAGTTGATGACACCGCTGTCTGTTAAATGATACTGGGAAGGTATAGAGCCTACCCTGGTAACAACAAAAAACCAAGGCTTCGAGTTAGTCACTCATGAGCCTTGGTTTTTTTACTGTGTCGTATTCTTGTTATCTGTTTCGTATTGCTTCTATTCTGCGCGTACTTTAAAGAATGAGATCAGTTCTTGCAGTTGCTCGGATACAACCGAGAGCTCATCGGAGGCACTCACAATGGCTGCCATGGAGGCTTCCTGCTCATCAATTGACTGCTCAATTTGTTTACTGCTGCTTGCTGCCTTGCTGACATTGGCAGACAGTTCATCGGCCGTAGCAGACATTTCCTGTGTGCTTGCCGAGATTTCTTCAGTAGAACTGGAGATATCCTGAATCTGGTTTGCAACTTTATTCGTAGCAGTCAGAATATTCTCGAAGAATACACCAGTCTCTTGGGTAACTTCCAAGCCTTTGGTAACTTCCTTGGAACCCAACTGCATCGCTTCGGAAGACTGCATGATATCCCGTTGAATTTCTTCAATTAACTGTCGAATTTGCTTCGCTGATTCCTGCGATTGCTCTGCCAGGTTACGTACCTCACCTGCAACCACGGCAAAACCTCTTCCTTCTTCACCTGCGCGGGCTGCCTCGATTGAAGCGTTAAGTGCAAGCAAGTTGGTTTGTCCAGCAATCTCCGTAATTACGTTAACAATGTTGCTAATCTGGTTCGAGTTATTTTCCAAAGACTGAATCGAGTTTGACGTATTTTGCACTGCACCGGAGATCAGACGCATCTGCTCAATGACTTGTTGCATCACCACATTACCCGTGCTGGAGCGCTGCTCCATGCTGAGTGCTTCATCTGCCACATCTGCTGAGCTGCTGGCGATCGTCTGCACTACCGTTGACATCTCTGTCATGGCACGTGCGTTCTCCACAGTGGCTTTGTCTTGTGACACCAGTCCAGTAGATATTTCTCGAATATTGGTGCTGATGGATTGAATGTTCGCATTATTTTTCTCGGAAATGCCTAGTAGTTGTTTGGAAGATTCCGAGAGGTGATGCGAAGTATTCTGTACTTTATAGATGGTTGTATTGAATCGATGGATCATCGCATTGAACTTCTCGTTGATGATACCCAGATCATCTCGTCCGGTATCGATGGTTACGTCGAGATTACCCGTGCTGACTTCTTCGATCCCTTTCATCAGATTGCGGATCGGAAGCAACGTTCTTTTCAGCAAAATGAATTGCAACACCATGAACAGGATCAGGAAACCGATCAGGAACATCAAACCGTACGTAAGCAGTTTGTTCAGACCTTTTGGAACGGCACTTGCATCTACATCGAAGTAAAGAGCAGCGTACATGGAGCCATCTGCGTTATTAATCGGATAGATCAGAGTGGTCCAGGTTCCGTACTCATCCGTGTAGAAATCACTGAAGGCAGGTTTTCCGTCCTTTTTCATCTGTTCCAGCACTACGACGTTATTCTGAGGCAGCGGGTACATGGCACCTGCAGGCAGATTACCTTCCTCGAATGGTTCCAACAGGTTGGTTGGAATCGCGATGATGGACGTTCCGTTTCCTTCCTCAAGTTCTGAACCAAAAATGTACGCTTGCGCGATGTTTGGATAGAATTCATGGATGGAATCGAGATAAGCTTTCATTTCCAGCTGTACAGGACCGGAGTAGCTTTTTTCCTTAGCCGCTTCTGCTACTTTAGCAGTGTCGAGATCATCGTACCATTTCTGGGTGATGACGGTAGCCTGGTCGTGCAACTGTTCAACCAAGATATTTTTTTGCAATTGATACGCGGCAGTAATCAGGATTACACCGATCAACATGATGCTGCCGAATGAAATCACCAAATTTTTGATGAAGAAAGGCATGGTACTCCAGCGAAGCTTATTTAACAAGATGGTTCACTCCTTCTACGATTGTGAAAATGCACTATACCTGGATGGGATGCTACACGCTATGTAATCTAATGAATATTTAGTGAAAAATTGTTATCGTGCAACTTCTATAATTCTGAATTTTACTGTGGTTACGTGACAATTGCTCATGCTTCAGTATGCTTCTTACATTGTTCCATGGTCTACTTCACTTATAGGACCCCCAGGTAAGTTACTTCGTAGATTATATCGTTATAAAGTCATATTAATATTAGCTTTTAGAGCAAAAATGGTTCTAAGGTACTGGTTCTGTGGGCGTGTTTTTCGTTTTAGATCTTTATTATTACGTTTGTTAATGCAAGGTTCTAGCGAGGTCCCCATTCGTATGGGGGCTTTTTGGGCTTGTTTGTCATGACCTAAAGAAAACACAAGTGAACGAAAAGACAGTCCATTGTTGCCCTTTCGCAGGAACGCTAAGATGAAGTTGTTAAAGCGTTTACATCACGTAATGAAGGGAGCTTAAATCGGATGCCAGAAATTAAGATCAGGCTGTATGAGGGCAGGACGGATGAGCAAAAGCAGGAGATAGTGGAGGTGTTCACACGCGAGCTCTCGCGTATTATCGACCGTGAGCCAGATTACATTTCCATCGAATTCAATGAAATCCCATGGGACGAGAACGTTCCTGATAACTTGAGAAGCACGCAATCACAGAAGCAGGGAGGGGAGAAGACGTGAAGCCGGCAGATATCGTGCCACCAAGCCGGGGTGCAACCGGACTTCACTCGTCTGGTCTGGGCGCTCGGCTCGGAGATGCGGGACGTTATCTGTGGCGATACCGGATATTATATCTGCTCTCCTTACCGGGTATCCTGTATTTTTTCCTCTTCAAATATGTACCTTTATTCGGTTCAGTGATTGCCTTTCAGAACTACAACATTTTCAAAGGCATTACCGGAAGTGATTGGGTAGGTCTGGAGCATTTCCAGAAGATGTTCAGCCATTATGATTTTTTAAGAATTCTCAATAACACACTTCTGCTTGGACTGTATGATCTGGTGATTGCATTCCCGGTACCGATCTTACTGGCGATTCTGTTGAATGAAGTACGGATGATTGTGTTTAAGCGTTTGCTGCAAACGATTGTATACATGCCTCACTTTCTGTCCTGGGTCGTCATTAGCGGTATCTTCATGGGTATTTTCTCGATGGATGCCGGGGTGGTCAACAAGGCACTTGGATTTCTGGGCATGCAACCGATCTACTTCCTTGGAGAAGATTCGTACATTCGTTCCATTCTGATCGGTTCCGGGATCTGGCGTGACTCCGGGTACGGAACGATTATTTTCCTGGCTGCCATTGCGGGCATCAATCCCGATCTGTATGAGGCGGCAGAGGTGGATGGAGCTGGACGTTTGAAGCAAATATGGTCGATTACTCTGCCATCCTTGCTGCCAACGATTATGATTTTGTTGCTGCTGCACATCGGGAAGTTCCTTGATCTGGGCTTTGAGCGTGTATTTGTATTCCTGAATCCGCTCAATCTGGAATCTGGCGAGATTCTCGATACGTACATCTACAAAGCGGGGCTTCTCTCACAGCAATACAGCTATACAACAGCCATCGGGTTGTTCAAGTCGGTGGTAGGCTTGATGCTTATTCTACTCGGTAACTTCTTTAGCAAAAAAACAACCGGCGAAAGCCTGTATTAGGAGGCGAGGTGGATGCGTACCCCCAGTGTCCGTTACCGTATATTTCGCATTGGAAATCTCGTTTTTCTTACGCTGCTCTCGTTGACGATGATTCTGCCTTTCATTAATGTACTGGCCCAGTCACTTAGCAGCTCGGAAGCGATCATGGGCGGAAAGGTCAGCTTCTGGCCTGTAGCTTTTACCTGGATCAATTATGAATATGTATTCGGCGATGCTGCCTTCTGGCGAGCCTTTGCGGTATCGGTTGGGGTAACGTTAGTGGGTACGCTGGTCAATCTCGCCGCAACGGCATCACTCGCGTATCCCGTGTCTCGTCCAGAGTACAAAGGTCGCTCTCTAGTTGTCATGTTTGTCCTGGTGACCGTCGTATTCTCGGCGCCGCTCATTCCGAATTTTATCCTGATGAAAGAGTTACACCTAGTCAACAATCCGCTGGTGCTGATTGTGCCAGGAGCGATTAACGCCTTTAACTTTTTCGTCATGCGTTCGTTCTTCTCACAGCTGCCGGGTGAATTGATCGACGCTGCCCGCATCGATGGCTGTGGAGAGTTTGGCATCATCTGGCGTATCGTTATTCCATTATCCAAACCGGCTATGGCATCACTCGGCATTTTCTATGCGGTGGGCCACTGGAATGCGTATTCTACCGCGCTTTATTATCTGAATGATCCGGCCTGGTGGCCGATCCAGGTTACACTCAAGAAGCTGTTTGAGAGTGACGATATTTCCGTCGATCCGGGTTCTGCCGTCTATAGCACCCTTGCACATACATCGCCGGAAGGCATCAAAATGGCGACCATCATCATCGCCACCTTGCCAATCATTATCATTTATCCTTTCCTGCAAAAGCATTTTGTAAAAGGAATCATGGTCGGCTCCGTCAAATCTTAACTACAAGCAGCATACAGATCTGACGGAAACGGGGGAATGGCGATGTTCAGAATCTTGATTACGGACGATGAACCGATGATTCGGATGGGTCTGGCGAAGATGATTGAGCAAGCAGGACTGTTTGATTGTGAGATTCGGCAGGCGGCGCATGGGGAAGAGGCCCTTCAGGTGGTGAAAGACTTTCGGCCACACATTCTGTTCACGGATATTCGCATGCCAACGATGGATGGTATTGAGCTGTGCCGACGTTTATCCGAGCAAGGCAGTACGATGCGCATTATTGTAGTCTCCGGTTATTCAGACTTTGAATATGCAAGAGCCTGTATGGATTATGGGGTAAAGCGATATCTGCTCAAGCCTGTGGGACGACAGGAGCTTCATGAACTGCTGCTCAAATTGCTGGCATCCGAAGAGGATAAACCTACGGTATCCCTTGTACCCGTGAGGGAGCTGAATGATTGGGCGATGCGTCTGGAAGAGGCCATATGGGAGTTAAGGTATTCCGATGTGACGGAGCTGCTCGCAGCGTGGTCTGAACGTTATCCTGCGTATGCCCTGATGCCTGAGCAGACATCGGAGCTTTTTCAGGAATTGTTGGAATTGATTGTGGCCCGCATGAACGCCCGTGGCAACGGAACGATGAGTACGTCCAGTGAGATAATTGTAAGCGCTTCCTCAAAAGAGTGTTTCGAGGCTCTGGGCAACGAGATCCACACGTTAATGAAGACGATCAAGGAAAAGCGCAGTGGCAAGCGCAAGCATCCAGTGGAAGAAGCAAAAGCCTATCTGGAGAAGCACTTGCGCCGTGAAGTTTCACTGGACGAGATTGCTGCCAAGTTGGGACTGAACCCGTCCTACTTCAGCCAACTGTTTAAACAGACGACAGGTCAGACCTTTATCCAATACCGGATACGCAGCAAAATGGAACTGGCCAAACGCATGCTGGAACAGCCGGGCAACCGGATTACGGATATATCCTACGAAGTGGGGTATGCGGATCATCCCCATTTTACGAAGACATTCAAGAAAATTACCGGACTGACCCCGTCCGAATATCGCAGTAAGTTGGGCATTGAATGATGAAGCGCAGCCTGTCGATCCGCCTGTTCTTTCATTTTGCCATCGTAATTACGTTGTCCCTGTCTGCCATTGGCTTGTTTACCTATACCTATGCCTCGACTGAGATGAACGATCAACTGGCGGACAACATCGCCCAAACGATGCGTAACACGGCGTACCAGACCGATCTGTATTTGCAAAATTATGATCGCGCAACCTACTCCATCCTCTCAAATGGAAGTGTGAAGCACTTCCTCGATATGAGTTCGGAGGATAGTTATGCCTATTACGAGTATAGCCGCCAGATTAAAAGGAACGTGTTCCCGCCTGTTTTTATGTTATATCCACAGATCAAGTTCCTGTATGTTATCGGGGAGAACGGGCGGGTTGTCATCGATGACAACCAGAATTCAGCGGGCATACCCGATATCGATGCTGCACAGCAGTATAAGGAGTTGCTCGCTGCAACCCCTGCGAATGGTGAATCGACTCTGCTCACCCGCAGTATTCGCAGTGGACAGAATGCAAACGTCATTACGATTGCGCGCCGGATCAGGGGGGTATCCTCCTATACACCAAACGGAGTGCTGGCGATGGAAGTGAATGTGCTGGAACTTGACAACATCTGGGGTGAACTCGACCTCGGTCAAGGGGGCTATCAGTATGTGATGGATCAGAACGGAAATGTCATCTACACTCCTGGGGACGAGGAGGCGCAGACCGTGATGTCGTCCAGCACCGTGGACAGACTTATGCACATGGAGGCAGGGTCACTGGAACAGAACACGGATGGCACCAAACGGCTGTTTATATCGGAGCTGTCTGCCTATTCGGGCTGGCGGTTTGTTGCTTCCGTGCCGCTGTCGGAGCTTCAAAGGCCGATTGCAACGATCCGCTCAGCTACATTATGGGTTGGTGCAGGGACCTTGCTCGCTGCGCTTGTGGTGGCCTACCGGATCGGAGCATCTCAAGTAGAACCGATTCGGGTGCTGATGAACGGAATGAGACAGACGGAGAAGGGAATCTGGAACAAGGTGGAGATGAAGGAAAGGCGCGATGAGATCGGAGTGCTGATTCGCAGCTATAATCTGATGGTCAGTCGTTTGTCGGACATGATTGAGAGTGTATATGAGTCGGAGCTGCGCCGCCAGAAGTCGGAAATTGAGCTACAGCAGGAAGCGTTGGAACGACACCGTGCGGAATTTCAGGCGCTCCAGTTGCAGATCAATCCGCATTTTCTATACAACACATTGGAGACGATCAAATGTTATGCCGTCGTACAGGATTCCGAAGAAATTACACAGATGGTGGAATCGATGGCTCATATGCTCCGTTATTCCATTCAGACCAATCTGGAGGAAATTACGGTTGCCAATGAGTTGAAGCATGTGCTGGCCTACCTTTCCATCATGAAACATCGTATGGATCGGGAGCTTGAAGTTGAGGTCATCATTGCACCGGATCTATTGTTGGAAAAAATGGTTCGTCTCACCCTCCAGCCCCTGGTGGAAAATGTGCTACAACATGCGTTTCCACGGGGCATGGAACCGGGTCATTTTATCCGTATCGATGCTCGGCGTCTGGATGATCGATTTCTTGTCATCGTTCAGGATAATGGTATGGGCATGAGCAAGGCACGTCTGGAGAAACTGCGTCGCCGTCTGGAACTGAACCGTCTGGCAGGTGAAGACACCGATGATGTTTATCATCGCGGGGGCATCGGACTTATGAATGTACATCGCCGGATTCAGCTCGTATTTGGGGAGACGTACGGCTTGATGATGGAGAGTGAGGAAGGTATGGGAACGACCATTACGATGGCGCTTCCGGCGGACCAGCACAGCAAGCGAATTTAATTCAAACCAATAACAAGGAGGAAGATAAAACATGAATATCAATTTACAGAACAAAATCGCATTGGTAACAGGTTCCAGTGGAGGGATTGGTGCTGCTATCGCTGGAGCGTTGGCTCGTTGCGGGGCGAAGGTTGCTGTGAATGGCCTGCATAATATGGATCGGGCGGAGGAAGTCGTGGCTACAATCCGGGATGCTGGTGGCGAAGCGGCGGCATTTCAGGCAGATGTGACGGATACGGATGCCATCAGAGCGATGGTTGAAGAGATTACACTCCGTTTTGGCGGTCCAATTGACCTGTTGGTTAACAACGCGGGACATCTGGTGGAGCGAAGCCCCATTGAAACGATGAGTGAGGAGCTGTACAGCCGGATTATGGATGTCAATCTAAAGAGCACCGTTTTTGTCTCCAAAGCAGTCATTCCTGGCATGAGGGCGGCTGGTGGCGGACGAATTATCAATCTGACCTCTGTAGCGGCTCATAATGGAGGCGGGCCGGGTGCAGCGATTTACGCAGCATCCAAGGCGGCTGTCATGGCGTTAACCAAAGGGCTTGCCAAAGAGCTTGCCCCTGGCGGGATTACGGTGAATGCGCTCTCCCCAGGCTTCATCGGACAGACGGCATTCCATGCTACGTTCACCTCGGCGGAAGGTCGATCTTCTGCGTTAAGCAGCATCCCGCTTGGACGGGAAGGGACTCCCGATGATGTCGCAGGAGCGGCGGTGTACCTGTGTTCCGATCTGGGTTCTTTTATTACCGGAGAGACGCTTGAAATCAATGGCGGCATGTATATGCGTTGATGTTACAACATTGTGATAAGGAGGGGACAAAACGATGGAATTGAAGCGAAAGCTTGCAGAAAGATCGTTGTATCAACCCATCACCGGGCCGTTCCATGTGCACTATGCCCCTGACGAGCATACCGTTCTGGCAGAGAATCCGCCAAGGTTTACCTGGATGGCGGCACAGCAGGAGGATGAGAATGCCTATCTGCTGCAAGTGTCGGCGAGCCCTTCTTTTCAGGAAGAAGAGACGATGACCTTTGCGCCGCTCCCGTATAACTTCTTCACGCCAGACCGGGTGTTTGAACCTGGGGATTATTATTGGCGATATGCGCTGCTTCTAGACCATCCAGTGCAGCAAGGGAGCGAATCCGAAGCGGCTGTCTCACAGGAGAAGCAAGGGAGTGAAGTCGAAGGGCATGCCTCGCAAGGGAAGCAAGGAGAAATGTCGGCTTGGAGTGAGGTGCGGCGGTTTACGGTGTCAGCGGGATTACCGGAAACACCGCTGCCTTCCCGGGCACAGCGATATGTTTCCACAGACACGTCTCACCCACGGCTGTGGCTTGGTGAGCGTGGGCTGAATGCACTTGCGGATGCCATTGCGTCAGATGCTACATACTGCGGCTGGGATGCGTTTATGGCAAATTCCGTGGAACCGT
This sequence comes from Paenibacillus sp. GQ49, assembly GCF_059759055.1. Classification (NCBI taxonomy): domain Bacteria; kingdom Bacillati; phylum Bacillota; class Bacilli; order Caryophanales; family Paenibacillaceae; genus Paenibacillus; species Paenibacillus sp. GQ49. The sequence continues at coordinate 22,433 of NZ_JCAXEL010000010.1, read as the reverse complement.
GGGCCAAACGTGAGCCCATTCGTGAACCGCAGCCCTACCCGGAGAACAAACGTGTCGCCGCACTGTGGAGGCAAATGTACATTGACTGTCAGGAGGTGTTATATGCGATTCGTCATCTGAGTATCGCTGGGCGAGTGCTTCGAGACGAACGGCTGCTCGAAGCGGCGAAAACCTGGCTGTTACATGTAGCAGCTTGGGATACGGAGGGAACGACCTCCCGTGATTATAATGACGAGGCGGCTTTTCGGGTTGCCGCTGCGCTCGCTTGGGGTTATGACTGGCTGCATGATGAGTTGAACAGTGAAGAGCAGGAAGTGGTCAGGCGCAGTTTGCTGCGGCGGACAGAACAGGTAGCCCAGCATGTGATGGTTCGCTCGAAGATTCATCATGTGCCCTATGACAGCCATGCGGTGCGTTCATTATCCTCCGTGCTTGTACCTTGCTGTATGTCCTTGTTGCATGAGGAGCAGCAGGCTGCAGAGTGGCTGGATTATGCAATCGATTATTATGCCTGTCTGTACTCCCCATGGGGAGGCAGTGATGGAGGTTGGGCCGAAGGTCCGATGTATTGGACAACAGGCATGGCCTATGTGACCGAAGCGATGAATTTGCTGCGAAACTATGCGGGCATCGACTTTTTCCGTCGGCCATTCTTCCAGCGTACCGGAGATTTTCCGTTCTACGTCTATCCGCCTGATGCACGGCGCGCCAGCTTTGGGGATCAGTCTACGCTGGGTGACCCGGTAAACCTGAAAACAGGTTATCTTGTCCGCCAACTGGCCGGGGTTACAGGGAACCGCTGGTACCAATGGTACTTTGAGCGTGTACGCCAATCCGATCCGGGGACAGAGGGAGCTTTTTATAACTACGGTTGGTGGGACTTTAACTTTGACGACTTGGTATACCACCATGATTATCCACAGGTGGAGGAAGAGTCGCCTGTGGACATCGAGCCGCTGAAGTGGTTCCGTGATGTGGGATGGGTAGCCATGCATCACCGGATGGACGATCCGGATGAACATATGATGCTTCTGCTCAAGTCGAGCCGTTATGGCTCCATCAGCCACAGTCATGCGGATCAGAACAGCTTCACTTTGCATGCATTCGGTGAGCCACTCGCCGCGGATACCGGCTATTATATCGCGCACGGAAGCTCCTTTCACCGGGAATGGCGCAGGCAGACACGCTCCAAAAACAATCTGCTGATTGGCGGAGAAGGGCAGTATGCCGAGAATAATAAAGTGCTGAATATGGCTGCAACCGGACAGATCGAAGAGGCCTATTGGCGGGATGGCGATGGTTATGTGCGCGCGGTTGCGACCGATGCCTATGCCAGCACCGTCCCCCATGTGAAACGTGTTGTACGGGAGATTCATTTTCTGCAATCATCCTACTTCGTCATTGTAGACCAGATTGATCTGGAGAAACCGGACAGCATTCAATGGCTGTTCCATGGACTGCACCCGCTACAGTTGAAAGGGCAGAGCTTCCGCCTGAACGGTACTAAGGCGGGGCTTGAGGGGACATTTGTATATGCTTCCTCAGGTGAGCTAGAGCTTAGCCAGACGGATCAATTTGCAGAGGTGGACCCGGCAGAGTACGAAGGGTTGGACCGACATTATCATCTGAGCGCGGAAACGCGGTCTGCCACCAGTCATACAATTGTTACGCTGCTTGTACCATATAAGATCGAGGAGCCGAAGTATGTCCCTTATTTCATCGATGACCAGGATCACGGTATCCATCTCTATTTTACCGACAACGGTGTAACAAAGAAGATCGAGGTATCCAAGACGTACTAGATAAGTGCTGACCTAAAGAAAACGCAATCTCATCTAAAACATCCCCATTGTTGCAGGCGGTGGGGATGTTTTATCATCTTCATGAAAGCGCTTCATATATAAGTGGTACCTAAACCTAAATCAGGATGAAAAGAGGGGTAGCATGAAAAAGTGGATGGTCACAGGCATGGCGCTATTGCTGGCGGCAACCTTCATGGCGGGATGCAGCAAGGGAAGCGGGGCGGAATCCGGTGAGAATGGGGGAGACGGCAAGACGAGATTCTCCATGTCATTGCGAACGTTGGCGTATACGTATGTTGAGAAGTCACCGGACATCAACCAGGATAAATGGGTGAAAAAGCTGGAGGAACTGACCAATAGTGATCTGAAGATCGTGCTTGTGCCTCATAAGGAATATGAGCAGAAAATGGTCCAAATGTTTGCCACCAATGATATTCCTGATGTGGTGCAGGGTGATGGTGGTGTCAACGGCAAGGAGATGGCCGGCTCGGTTGAAGCCGGAGTATTCCAGCCGCTGGATGAGCTGTTGCAGCAGTATGGGCAAGATTTGCTCAAAGCCGTGCCGAAGGAAGCCTGGGACCAGGTCACCCATAACGGCCAGATCTATGCCATCCCCGAATATTTATCCAATCCATCCCGCCGGGCAACCTGGATTCGTAAGGATCTGCTGGATCAAACGGGATTGTCGGTGCCTACCACGGTGGAAGAAACATTGGAAGTGCTGCGCGCCTTTAAAAAGCTTGGCGTGGAGAATCCATATATGGGGCGTGAAGATTTCAAATATGCGGATACCTTCTTTGGTGCCTATGATGTGCAGCAGTTCCTGTCCATGATGGAGCAGCAAGGCGACCAGATTGTACCCAAGTTCATGGATAACGAGAATATGCAGCAAGCCCTGACGGTTTATAAGACGATGTATGAAGAAGGGCTGATTAACAAAGAGTTTGCGACCATTAATTCGACCGTCTTCAAAAATACGATTCTCTCCGGCAAGGCGGGCATGTGGTCCATGAACGCCAACGAACTGATTCAATGGGAGAAGCAGATTAAAGCGTCGGTTCCCGATGCCAAAATCGAAATTATCCCTTCCCCTGTCGGTCCCGACGGAAAGGGTGGTTATTATCTGTACGGTCCGGTGACACGTGCCTACTTTATCAATAAGGATGCGGCTGATCCGACTTCCATTATCCGTTTTTTTAACTGGATGGTTTCCGATGAAGCGGAGAAGTTTTTCACGTACGGCACGGAAGGAGAAACTTACACTGAGGATAATGGCGTGATTTCATACACCGCTCCAACGGATTCCGCTGGCGTGGATGAAGAGCGTTACCGTCAGTCGTTCTTATGGTTTGTACAGGACACAACGTACAATAAAGGATCGTTATCGCTGACAGAAGAAGGCAGGAAACTGATGAATATTTACGATACGATTTTAGCCAAAGAAGGCCGGGATGGCATCAACTTTGATCCGCGGTTGGAGGCCTTTGTGCAGAATCCCGAGATTGCTCCCAATTCGGATACACCTCCTCAAGTATTGCTCACACACATGATCAAGATGGTTTATGGTAAGGAGCCCATCTCCGATTGGCCAAAAGTGGTTGAGGAATGGAAATCCAAAGGCGGCGATCAGGCCATCGAGGAAGCTACGGAGAAATTTAAGAAGGGTGAGGGAGTGTCAGCCCCGCGTCGCTAGAATAGCAGAATGAGTGACTGAAAGCAGTGCAATGAGTCAGTTGAATACGGAGGGGATACAAGTGAAGGACTTGTTCAAAACGTGGACGAAGCGGGCTGTACTTGTTGCCATATCTTTCATACTCATTACCGGTATCGCCATTCCTGTGCATGAAGTCCGGGCGATGGAAGACGATATTCCTCATTCTGTTATCAATGCTGCTGCACAGGAAGAAAATATCCCGGAACCCGAGGGGCCCGAGCTGGAGATTTACGCGGAAAACTTTGATGATCCCGACAATTTTGGCTCTACGGGCGGAATTGCATTGAAGGCACCATGGCGTCAGGATGGTGCGGGCGGGAGCAAGGCCAAAACGTCTTCTTCAACAACCGCACCATCCCAACCCAACATGGTCAAGATAGATGGAACCGATGCACTCGCGCTGCCACTTGATCTGACCGGGTACGGAAACATCCGGCTAAGTTACTACACAAGAGCTTCATCCTATATAAGCGGAAGCGTGATTATTGAATGGTCGAAGGATGGAGGCAGTTCCTGGACGACGTTGGAGACGTTTGAACTTCCTCCAGGAACTCCAGATATGAAGAATAAGGAAGGCAATACCTTAAAAAGCTGGACGCTGGGTTCCGAAGCGAACAATAACAGTACAGTGAATATTCGATTTCGGACAGGAGATGCCATGCAGGCCAACATGTATATCGACAATGTTGCCATTTACGGTCAGGCCATTCCGGGTATAACGCCTGCTCCTTCCCCAGTGCCGCCTGGAGAAGAGGATACTGAGTTTACGCCACCACAAGGAGTGACTTTATACGAGGATGTGGAGATTGGCATGGCTGGTGGGCGGGCGATGTATTCATCCATTGCCGTTCCCGAGACAGCGGCAGCTGAACCGATGCCAGTCATGATCTATATTCACGGAGGTGGGTGGAATCACGGGGATCGGAAGCAGGCATTGAACTCCATATGCAATTATGTACTCAAACGCGGTTACATCGGTGTATCTCTGGACTACCGGCTCACGCCTGAGGCGCCTTTCCCTGCCCAGATTCAGGATGTCAAACTTGCTATTCGATATTTGCGGGCCCATGCCGCCCAGTACAATCTGGACCCAAGTCGTATCGGCGTCTGGGGATCATCTGCAGGTGGTCACCTGGCCGCATTACTCGGGACCACGGGGGACTTGGTCGCTGGTGATCCCGTCGTGCTTGATACAGGAGTCACGGTAGAGGTACCGGATCTCGAAGGTTCTGGTGGATGGCCTGAGTATTCGGACAAAGTGCAGGCGGTTGCCGACTGGTACGGACCCGCTGATTTTACGACGACATTTGCCAATAATTATAGCTCGGTCACGGCTCTGCTTGGCGGTCATCGCGCATTGGATGTACCGGAACAGGCTAGACTTGCGATGCCGGGCACCTATGCTTCACCGGATGATCCACCGTTCTGGATTCGTCACGGGGACGCTGACGCCACCATTCCATACACGGACAGTGTTACTTTTGCAGAGCAGCTTCAATCTGCGGGTGTGCCGATTGTGGATGTGAAGATTGTACCTGGTCAGGGCCATGGATTTACAGGTGCAGCTTCTGAGAATGCCAATGCGGAGGCATGGGCCTTCCTGGATGAACATGTGAAGAACCGGATCGTTACGGAGCCCATTATTTTCAAAAGCAACTCCGAAGATACTTCATCTGGCGAGGGCGAAGATGAAGAAGAACGACCGTTGATGGAGAAGGTCATCGCCAGCAAGTTGCCAACCGACGATGCGGCGATTGATAGCAGCAAGCCTGATCTGAATCTCAATCAAGCTACAGGTTCCAGCACCGGATTACTAAGTATTTCTTCGACTACTTCCACCAAGAAGTATGTTTATTTCAAATTTGATATGACCGGAAATGAGCCAGAAGGAGATCGTTATCGATTACGGATTGCGGCCAAGAAAGGCACTTCAAATACCGATACGGAGTTGTCCCTTTACGGTTTGGATGCTACAGACTGGAATGAATCATCATTAACCTGGTCGAATGCCCCCGTACAAAGTCTGAGCGAAGCTTCGTTGCTGGGAAAATTCCAGGTCACGGCAGATCGGAATGGAAGTCCGGCAGTCTATGAAGTGGATGTAACCGATTATGTGAAGGAACGTGCAAATGTTGGGCAAGTGGCATTTCTGCTCGCGGATGCGGGAGCAACAGGCGTCTCTGTAAACGTCTATACTAAGGAAGCCAACGGAACGAGCAATCCACGTCCACAGTTATCGGTCATTGCTTTAATTGAAGAGGGAAGTGACACGCATTCACCCGAATGGGAGCAGGGAGCCGAGCTGGAGATTCGCAACTGGGGAACGGATTTTGCGGAACTGAGATGGCCCGCTGCCAGTGACGATACGGCTGTATCTGCTTACCGGATTTATCGGGATGGCGTTCTGCTGAGCGAACAAGGTAAGCAGTCATTCCGGGACAGCGGACTTGCAGCTGAAACATCGTACACCTTTCAAGTGAGGGCGATTGATGAGGCCGGCAATGTCAGCACTGCTTTATCAACCGAAATGACAACCCTTGACGTCCCGGTATCGTCCCTGCCTGTGGCTTCCGTCACGGCAAGTGGCAGCGACGGCAACCTTGCTACCAATACCCTCGACAATAACAGCTATACACGCTGGTCTGTTGCAGGAGAGGGGCAATGGATTACATTTGATCTGGGGCAGGTACAGCCAGTGGGTTATGTTGGGATTGGTTTTTACAAAGGGGATATCCGAAAGACATTTTTGGAGATGGAATCGTCTGTTGACGGTGAGCAGTGGACCCAGATATTTAACGGCGAAAGCAGTGGGGATACAACTGAAATGCAGGCGTTTGATATCCCGGACATATCTGCACGTTATGTGCGAATCACCGGACGGGGCAATTCCGATGCAAGTATTTACACAAGTCTGACCGATGTGCATCTGTATGCCCCTTTTGCAGGGGGAGGGACACCTGTGGCTCTGATTCCATACATCGTGCCACAACCACCTGAAGGGACGATGCCCTTTATCGCCCCAGGTCTGACGGAAACAGATGGCACACCACATGTTGTCCATGCTCCACATGCTGTGACTGGACGTACAATTGATGTACGGGATTATGGAGCAGATCCTGCTGACAACACGAGTGATGACCGCCCTGCTATACAGGCTGCGATGGACGAGGCCAACGTTGGGGATGAAGTGTTTTTGCCTGATGGGGTGTACAATTTGTTATCCGGGCCGGATGGCAGCACCAATCTGATGCTCAAATCCGGGGTGAATCTGAGAGGTGAGAGCCGTGAAGCAACCGTGCTCAAGACATCGCTGGATCAGGTGACGGGAAGTGCCGTTCTGAAAGCATCGGCTCAGCATAGCATACTCGTATCCAACATGACCATCACTTCATCCTGGTCCGGTAGCTACACGACCGATCATCAATCCAATAACCCCTCCGCTGGGGGCCCGGATAGCATGATCCACATCGCCAATTATGGCGAGGCACCATCGTATGACATTACGATTGACGGCGTGATTGTGGAAAAGTTCAAACGAATGGCGATCCGCATTGAGCACAGTCGCGATGTTGTTGTGAAGCATGCAACCTTCCGCAATGCAACAGATCTGGGCCCTGGAGGTTCAGGTTACGGTGTGTCCATTCAGGGGACTGCCAAAACCGATCGACTCGGATTTGACAATGATACGTTATGGAATGTGGTGGAGGATAGCGTGTTTGAGGGGCCTTATCTGAGACATGGAGCGTTGATCCAGTTTGTGGCCCATAATAACGTACTGCGTGGCAATACTTTTAGCGGAACAATGTTGGACGCCATCGACCTTCATGGTGAACTGGAGTATTTAAATGAAATTTCCGGCAATGTCATTACGGACGTATTGACAGGTGCAGGGGTTGGGCTTGGCAATACCGGGGGTTCGGCGCCCAGCAACCACAGCAAGTCTGGCAAAGGGAACTACATTCATGACAACACAATCACGAACAGCCGAATCGGTATTTCGGTAACCATGGGTACCCCCGATACCCTAATTGAGGATAATCTCATCGAGAATACCACTATGATTGCAGAGGCAGCAGGGATCAAAGTGTTGAACGGACCGGGCACGGTGATTCGCGGCAATGTAATTCGTAACAATACGGCGAGCAGTTACTGGGGTGTGAGGCTTGAGCGCGACAAAGGTGATGCCGGAGCAGGCAATGTCGGCGAAGGGGACCCTGAGAATGTGTGGATTGAACATAACCTTATTGAAGGGAATACAAACGGAGTCGGCCTCTTTGCCGGAGTAAACATTCTAATGAAGGCCAACATTCTAAACAATGTAGATGAGGACTACTACAAAGCAGCAGGTGTTACAGTTACCGAGTTATAAAGAATCAGAACAAGTAGCCTGGCAGGCGTCTATATAAGTTGAAGCTCAATATTACACCATACTGCAATCGGAGTGATAAGGTGTAACATTTATAGTTCAACTTATATAGCCTGATAGGCTACTTTTTGTTATGAATCCTTAATTTAAGATTCACCCTAAAGGTTCGTCCTATTCACAACAGGCTGCCGATTCTGTCCATGAACAGCTCAAGTCGGTAGAGCAGATCAAGGCATCTGCGACTATTTTGTCTGATGTGTCGACAGAGCTCCAGACCTCACTTAGTCCGTTTAAGATATAATATCTGTTACAATAGGGAAAAGGAGGGACTACAATATGGCCCCTGATAAAACAAAGCTTTTCCCGAATGAGAATATTCGTACGGTGTGTTACATTCAAAACCTGCCGCCGCGTTCCAACGTGGACATCGGTGATTATACGTATTATAGCGATAACACGAATCCGCCAGAGCAATTCTATGACCGGATACAGCATCATTATGACTTTATTGGTGATCGCCTGGTCATTGGGAATTTCTGTGCAATTGCGGAAGGTGTGACCTTCATTATGAATGGTGCGAATCATCGGATGGAGGGTATGACCACGTATCCGTTCAACATTTTTGGTGGAGGATGGGAGCGTGTGACACCTACACTGGAACAACTTCCATATAAGGGTGACACGGTACTGGGGAACGATGTATGGCTTGGACAAAATGTAACGATCATGCCTGGTATCACGATTGGAGATGGGGCAATCGTTGCCTCCAATTCAACCGTTGTTAAGGACATTGAACCCTATACGATTATTGGTGGTAATCCAGCCAAGACTATTAAAATGCGTTTTGACGAAGAGACGATTGCACTGCTGCTGGAATTGAAGTGGTGGGATCAGGACGAGGAATGGCTGGATACGCATTTGGAACGTCTTGTCTCTACATATGATCTACAGATCTTGCGCGAACTTCTGAACAGCACATAGGATGGTTGTGCACAAAAGACAAAAAAAGCTGGTTCCTGACAGAGCCGGCTTCCAAGCAAATCAGGCCCTGGACCGTTTTGAGCGGATCAGGGCCTCTTGTTGTCCAAGATGAAATGTTAATTTAGCGGGTGGATGGTCGTAGGTTGCAATCAGACTGTACTGATGGGGGCTTTAAATGAGTATGAGCTTCTGCATGATCCGAGTTTGTCTGTTTGCCTGAGTAAAAGTTAATAATATCATCAACGGTAGTAAACACGACATTTAAATCCATATTATCATTGTGTGTTTGAATAAAAACCTCTTTTCAATGGGTTGTTACGTGGTTTAATTTAAAGCTTCTTTCATACTTAAGCCTGCTGTGAATACAGGAACTTTACCTGCAGGTAGTTGAATTTCTTTGCCTGTTTTCCGGCTTTTTCCTGTTCTTGCCTCACGCTTCTGTACTTCGAATTTCCCAAATCCAACAACTTGAACTTCTTTGCCTTCTTTGAGAGCTTCGAGAATCGAGTCCAGTACAACGGTTACAGCTTTTTCAGCATTCTTCTTGGAGAAACCGCCAGCCTTAGCTACTTCTGTGATCAATTGTTCTTTATCCATGGGGAATACCTCGCTTTCAATCTTGGGATGTGAAATCTTTTCTTTACTGTGCAACATATGTGTAAATAAAAAGCTGCCTTATTAATAAGGCAGCTTTCATATAATTAAAGTTTAGTAACGTTCTCAGCTTGTGGTCCACGGTTACCTTGAGTTACTTCAAATTGAACGCGTTGACCTTCGTCCAAAGATTTGTAACCTTCACCTTGAATTGCACTGAAATGAACGAATACATCTGTTCCTTCTTCAGTTTCGATAAAGCCGAATCCTTTATCCGCGTTGAACCATTTCACTGTACCTGTTTGCATGTGATTCCTCCAAAAAATAAGTTTTTAGCCGATCATTATGACGAGTATAATTTAAAATTGACACTCACCTGGTGCATTTAAACCACGAACTTGATGTCCGCTAATGTATCGATTAATATGATAATACCATGTCCGCTAATATAAGTCAAGATTTGGAGGTATTTTCTAATGAATCAGTCATCAGGGATTTCGGTGCAGCGGGAACCGACGATAGAGGAATTCGTACATATGCTTGCCAATGAGGGAGAATTGCATCCCAAAACCGTGAAGGAATATACAAGTGATCTGAAACACTTTATCGAATGGTACAAGGAAAGCACCATGCTCAACGAAGAGTTCTCACTGCGAATTGAAGATGTGGATACATCCACTTTAGTCAGTTATCGTGAAAATGCTCACAACGTTATGTTATTGAAACCAGCCACCATTAACCGGAGGTTGATTACGCTGAAGCGTTTTTTCAAATGGGCTGTCTTGGAATCCAGGCTCAGTCATGACCCTTCCAAACCATTAAAATTCATTCCGGAAGACAAAGTAAGTCCACGCCGAATGACATTTGAAGAAGAGCAGGCATTCCTCGCGGCAGTGGAGTACGGTAATTCCCTTCGTGATCAGACGATCCTGACCCTAATGTTTCACACAGGCTTGCGAACGATGGAGGTATGCAACCTCAAGCCTCAGGATATCGAACTTGGTAGACGAAGCGGTCACCTGACAGTGAGAGCCGATAAACGCAACGTGCAACGTAAGATCCCTTTGAATATACAGTGTGTTGTCATGTTGAATCAGTACTTATCCGATCTTGCTACCAATCCTGCTTACCTTTTTCCTTCAGAGAAGACAAACGATCGTTTAACGGAGAGAGCATTGCGACACCTGATTAAAAAAGTAATGATAACAGCAGGGCTGGAAGGATTGAGTTCACACGATCTGCGTCATCGTTTTGGCTACGCCATGGCTGAGCATACGCCACTGCACCGTTTGGCCGAGATAATGGGACACACCAACCCAGATACAACCATGATTTATTTTAAAGCATTAAGTACGAATCATCGTAAAGAACAAGAATGAAGACTGAATTATAGTCAGAATCAAAACACCTCTTATTAGAAGTACTTCGAAATTTCCCGTGTTTGTATTACTTTAACCTACCTTTAGCATTCATATACGATCCTTCACATTTCACTTAGGCACTGCCCGACAGGGTTGCCTTACCTCCAATAAAGAAAGCGATTACATATCCCTGATAATATTGTATATTATGATGGCAACCTTGGAACAGATCAACGCTGAGCCTTTGCATTTTGCTTCAATTCGTTGAGCAATAAGAAATCAAATGGATTCACAATGCTACATATATATTCGTTTATATTCGTTGGTAGGGCATAAGGCAGGCATTAAAAGGGAGGAATCCAAACGTGTACCGGGTACTGCTGGTGGATGATGAAGAAGATGTGCGTGAAGGACTTGTTGTAGAGGTCGATTGGGAAGCGCTCGATCTGCGGATAGTCGGTTTGGCTGAGAATGGGCGGGAAGCATTGGAGATGGCGGAGAGGGTAGAGCCGGACATTGTGGTGACGGATATCAGCATGCCATTCATGAATGGTCTGGAACTCGCACAAAGATTGAGGAAGCGTAATCCACTCGTGAAGGTGGTCATTTTGACTGGTTATGATGAATTTGATTATGCGAGGCAAGCCATCTCGTTAAGTGTGGATGAATATCTGCTGAAGCCTTTCTCGGCAGGACATCTCACCGAACTGCTCACAAGATTGCGCGCCCAGATGGCGGCTGAAGTGGCTGAGCGTGAAGATGTACAGCAGCTGCGTGAGCACTATCATACCAGTTTGCCTTTATTACAGGCAGATCTGATGGCGACCTTGCTCCATCGGCAGAAATCCTCGACATATATTCATAGTAAAGCCAAACAATGCGGATTGGAGCTGACAGGAGAACGTTATGGTGTGTCCGTATTGACACTGCATATGGAAGGAGATGTGCAGAAGGAGAAGTCTGAGGGAGTATTCAGCGAGCCTTCACAGCGACATAACAAAACAACATCCGAGGTAGCGGATCAGTCTGAGATATCCATTCCCGGAGGTTCCTTGCGTCAATCTGAGGATGCTGAACTGAAACGCTTTGCTGCACTTAACATTGCGGCAGAAGTTTGGGCGGAGCATGGGGCTGGTCATGCCTTTATGCATCAGGAGACGATTGTCCTGCTCTATGTGGATCGTACGGGCGGTACAGATGGAGCGAAGCGGCAACAGAAGGCATTGGAAAATGTGATGCGCAGCATCAACCACTATTTACGTATCCCGGCTACGGTGGGATCTGGTCAGATTGTCGATACACTCGCGGATGTGAATCATTCCTATGAAGATGCCCTGCTGGCGTTGGATTATCGGCTTGTACCCGGGACAGATTCAATCATATACATTGCGGACGTGGAGAGACAGACGGCGGGCAAGCTGCGATTCGACGAGTTGAAGCAGCAGACGCTGACACGTTGTCTCAAGGCGGGTACACAAGCAGAGCTGGAGGAAGCACTTGCGATCATTTTCCGGGAAATTAACGTGGAACACGGGCGAAGTGATATTCAGCTCTATTTAATTGAAGTATTAACAACAGTATGGAAGGCTGCACAGGCATCAGGAGAAGCGATGGAAGACATCTTTGGTGCAGGATTCCAGTTGTATGCGGATTTGTTCCGACTGCCGGGACTCACTGAGGCACAGAAGAAGGTACAGGAGGTCTGTCTACTCGTGCAACATCGCATTGCGAGCGGACGCCAGCATGTATATAAGGATATTGTCGAGCAGGCGTTAGTCTTCACCAAGGAGCATTATGCCGACCCGGACCTGTCCATTCAGAAGGTGTGCGGGCATTTGCATATCAGCTCCGGTTATTTTTGTGGCATTTTCAAAAAAGAGGTGCAACTTACCTTCCTGCAATACCTGATGCAGATCCGAATGGAGGCAGCGCGTGAACTGCTTCGCTCGACAGAGCTGAAGTCGTTTGAGATTGCGGAGCAAGTTGGCTTTGCCGAACCAAATTACTTCAGTTTTTGTTTCAAAAAACATATTGGCGTCTCGCCGAAAGAATATCGTAAACAGGCTTCCCAGGCGGCAAGTGAAGGTTCGATCCGATGAAGTTCTTGTCCAGATGGGTGAAGTCCATGGGACCTCAATTACGCTCTCGTCTGCGTTCGTCCAGAGTCAGCAGTATCCGGTTTATTATAACGTGGTCCTTTTCCGTCTTCATCGTCTTGGTGCTGACCATCATGGCGATGCTTCTGCATGACAAGTTCACGCAGGCTGCCGAGCGAAGTGCGGAACTCACAACGAGACAGATTGTGGATCAGGTCAGTTATAACTTGGAGGATTACGTCCGCAGTATGTCTCATCTGTACCGTGCCATTGAGGAACACATGCTGCGTGACGGGACATGGGAAGGGGAACTGGTGGACAAACAGCTCGACACACTGCTCAGCAGTCGTGAAGATATCATCTCGATTACTCTGCTTGATTCCACGGGGAAATTGCTCAAGAACCGACCTACAGCCGAATTAAAACCAAGTGCCCATGTGACACAGCAAGGGTGGTTTCAGTCTGCGCTTCGTGTGCCGGATCACCTGAGTTTCTCGTTACCTCATATTCAGAACATGTACACAGGCCCATATAAATGGGTCGTTTCCATGAGCAAAGGCATAACGATACGGCAGAATGGTCAGGATCGGCAGGTTATTTTGCTGGTCGATATCAATTTCAAACAGATGGATGAACTGAGCCGCCGGGTCAGCCTGGGGCAACGGGGATATGTCTACATCATCGATGAGAGTGCGGGCAATATCGTGTACCATCCGCAGCAGCAATTGATGTATATGGGACTCAAAAGCGAGAATATCGAACAGGCTTTGGTGGCTTCCGGCAGTTACGAAGATGAAGCAGATGGGCAGAAAAGGCTGAATACCGTAAAGTCCGTTGCCAATATCGGGTGGAAAATCGTCGGTGTTGCTTATCTGGATGAGATTATGACCACTCGTCAAGAAGTGAACGGATATCTCATTCGTGTACTTGTCGTTGTACTGGTGCTGGTCATTCTCGTATCGCTGTTTCTTTCCTCCAGTCTGACTCGTCCGATCCGGCGAATGGAACGTAAGATGAAGGCCGTGGAGCGCGGAGATTTCACCGTGGAGTTGCCTACTACTGGGCCGCTTGAAGTAGAACGTTTATCCCGTCGCTTCAACCTGATGGTCAATAAAATTCGCACCTTGATGGATGAGATTATCCATGAACAGGAACAGAAGCGGCGTCTGGAGCTGGAAGCCTTGCAGGCCCAGATCAATCCGCATTTTTTGTATAATACGCTGAATTCCGTCGTGCGCATGGTAGGCATGAGCCGCAATGAGGAAGTGATCACGATGATCACGTCTCTCTCTCGCCTGTTCCGCATCAGTCTAAGTCAAGGTAAAACGATCATTACGATCAGGGAAGAGTTGGAGCATGCGCAGCATTATTTGACGATTCAGCAGATGAGGTTCAAGCGCAAATTCAACTTTACGATTAAGGCCGATGATACGCTTCTGGATTGCCTGACATTAAAGCTGGTGCTTCAACCCCTAATTGAGAACGCCATTGTTCATGGCATCGAGTACCACATGGACGAAGGAAGTATTGAGGTTGATGTTTATCGTGAGGACAACAAGCTGGTGTTTCGCATTACAGATAATGGGGTCGGCATGACGGAAGAACAGATGTCGGGATTATTGAGTGGCAGTCCGGTTGTCAAAAGCGGTGCAGGATCAGGCGTAGCTGTACGCAACGTACATGACCGAATCCGGCTCTATTATGGGGAGGCATATGGCCTTGAATTTGCAAGTGAGTTGGAAGAAGGCACCACGGTCTGGGTTCGGATTCCCATTCAATGGCAGCAGAAGGAGGGCGAGCCTGATGACAGACAACCAAGTGAATAGGAACGATGCCCATAGAGTTAAAGGATTGAATATCCGTAAGTTTTGGAAAAAGGTTGCTACGAGCTTCCCTGGAATCCGGAAACATCGGTTAGTAACCCAGACAGCTGCAAGCTGCTGTCTGCTCATATGCAGCGCCTGTGGCCTATCGAGTCCCGATGCTACGGCAGCACCGCCACGTATCGCGCTGATTACGCCAGCTGGGACAGGGGAACTTGCGGAAGCTATCCGGCTTGGCGCCGAAGCGGCTGCCAAAGAGAGTGGAGCTGAACTGATTACCGTGGAAGCATACCCTTCCGATGGTGATGTGTACACGCCTGCCATTCTGGACTCTGTGGGTAGTCAGTTACAGGTTAAGCAGGCCAAAGTGGGACGTGTAACGTTGTCTCGCAGTGCGCGAGAGCAGGCTCAAGTGGAGGCCGCCGCATCGGCTCTGAAGCAGGGGGCATCAGCTCTATTGGTTGATCCCCTAAGTGAGAAGGCCCTTAGTGACATCATTCAGGAGGCACAGACAACAAATTCCGATGGAACCATTGTTCCTGTCATTGTGCTTAACGATGAATTCCCCGTGAAAGGCATCACCAGTTTCATCTCGATGGATAATGTTGAGGCGGGAAGACAGGCCGGCCAGGCTATGGCGGAGCTTCTGGAAGGGAAAGGGCATGTGGCCTTATTGGGCCCCGATCCTCTTAATTCTGGTCTGATTCAGAGAGAGCAGGGAGTTATGGAAGCCTTGGTACAGTATCCTAATATTCAAGTGGAACCCAAATCGATATGTAATACACGGGATGGATGTTGGCAGACTGCGAAGCAATTGCTGGACCAGCAGGAGGTGGATGGCTTCATTACTCTTCAAGAACCTGCTTCTCTGGGGGCAGCTGATGAACTGAATCGACGAAAATCTGCGGACAAGGTAAGGATTGTTGGATTCGGCAGTGAACAACAGCAACTGGAGCAATTGCAAGAAGGGGTCTTTGATCATCTCATCGTCCAGAATGGATACAGTGCAGGTTATCTGGGATTGAATCAAGCCGTTGCGCGGCTGAACAATCAACAGGTGCAAGCGAGAGTGTTACTTGAGACCAAGCTGGTTAGTACAGACAATATGTTCTGGATGGATAACCAGAAGCTGTTGTTTCCTTTTGTACAATGAACCAATGCCGGAACGAATGCTGAATGAAGAATTAAGGTGTTTGTTAACTTGAGGAAGATTTCGATAGAACAGGTGAAGATATTGTATTCGAATTTAATGTAAACCCTTTCATAATAAAGACATCGGTGAAGCCGAATGAACTTGGGGGAGGTCATTAGGATATGAAGAAAACATGGATGACACTGTTGATTACGGCATGTATGGTTGTGGCGGCGGGGTGTAGCAGCGGCGGAGACAGTGCAGGTGGAAGTACGGGAACAGATACAGGAGGCCAGACAGCAGCCGGTACGGAAACGCCGAAGATTGGTGTTGCCATCTACAAATTTGATGATACATTCATGACGGGTGTACGTAATGCCATGACCGCAGCAGCGGAAGGTGTTGCGACTCTGGATATCGTGGATAGCCAGAATGCACAGCCGACCCAGAATGAGAAAGTGGATCTGTTTGTGTCCAAGAAATACAATGCAATGGCCGTGAACCCGGTGGACCGGACGGCGGCAGGTGTCATCATTGACAAGGCCAAGGCAGCGAACATTCCGGTGGTATTCCTCAACCGTGAGCCAGTAGCTGAAGATATGAACAAGTGGGATAAAGTGTACTACGTAGGAGCAAAAGCGGAGGAGTCGGGTACGATCTCTGGACAGCTAGTTGTGGATTACTGGAAAGCACATCCGGAAGCGGACAAAAACGGCGATGGCAAACTGCAATACGTCATGCTGAAAGGGGAACCGGGTCACCAGGATGCAGAGCTTCGGACCAAATATTCGGTTCAGGCGATCCAGGATGCCGGTATCGAAGTGGAAGCACTGGCGGAAGACACGGCGATGTGGGATCGGGTGAAAGGTCAGGAGAAAATGCAGGCATTCCTGGCTTCGCATGGTGACAAGATCGAAGCTGTTCTCGCAAACAATGATGACATGGCCTTGGGAGCCATTGAGGCATTGAAGGCAGCCGGTTACTTCAAAGATGGCAAATCCATGCCGGTTGTAGGTGTGGATGCAACAGCTCCAGCCATTCAGGCTCTCCAGGATGGCACAATGCTGGGCACGGTGCTTAATGATGCCAAGAATCAGGGTGCAGCCACGGTGGCACTGGCTTCCGTACTTGCCAAAGGTGAGACACCAACAAAGGAAAATACCAAATACGACATTACAGATGGTAAATACGTCTGGATTGCATACAAGAAGATTACAAAAGACAACATCGCCGACGCCCAATAACAGCACGAGACAGGGACGTCCGACATTCGGGTAGCGTCCCTTTTTTGCCGGTCATATGGAAGGGAGGAACCAAGATGGAGTCACCTTACCTGCTGGAGATGAATGGAGTTTCCAAAGCATTTCCGGGTGTGCAGGCACTAAGTCAGGTCACATTGAAAGTGAAGCCGGGGACGGTTCACGCCTTGATGGGAGAGAATGGAGCGGGGAAATCCACACTTATGAAATGTCTGTTCGGCATGTATCACCCGGATGAAGGAACGATACGTATCGAAGGAAAGAATGTGGATATTCCGAATTCCAAAGCGGCACTTCAGCAAGGCATATCCATGATTCATCAGGAGCTGAATCCGGTCCCGCATCGTCCGGTGATGGAGAATATCTGGCTGGGTCGTTTTCCGATGAGGGGAATACTGGTGGACGAGAAACGGATGTATACCGATACGCTGGCCCTGTTCAAGGACTTGAACCTGGATATTGATCCGAAGGCTCAGGCTGGAACACTGTCTGTCTCCAAAATTCAATCCATGGAAATCGCCAAGGCGGTCTCTTTTCAATCCAAAGTCATCGTCATGGATGAGC
Source organism: Paenibacillus sp. GQ49 (assembly GCF_059759055.1). Taxonomy (NCBI): domain Bacteria; kingdom Bacillati; phylum Bacillota; class Bacilli; order Caryophanales; family Paenibacillaceae; genus Paenibacillus; species Paenibacillus sp. GQ49. The sequence continues at coordinate 4,741 of NZ_JCAXEL010000010.1, read as the reverse complement.
CAACTTCTTCCCTGACAGGCAAGGAAGTGGATCAACTCTTCGCCATTATTAATGAACTGCGCAGTCGCGGCGTATCCATTATCTATATTTCACACAAGATGGAGGAGATCCTGACGATCTCGGATGAAGTGACGATCATGCGTGATGGTTTCGTTGTAGGAACTTGGGATGCTGCAGATTTAACAACAGATCTGATCATTACACGTATGGTTGGCCGTGATCTGGACGAACGTTTCCCGGAACGGACGAACGTACCCAGTGAAGTGATATTAAAAGCCGAGGGTCTGACATCAAGCCAGTCCAAGTCGTTTTGTGATGTATCTTTTGAGCTGCGAAAAGGAGAAGTGCTTGGCATTGGCGGCCTGGTTGGAGCACAGCGGACAGAACTGATTGAGTCCTTGTTTGGACTGCGCGGACTCGCTTCAGGTACGATTTCGATTCATGGGCGCAAGGTGAAGATTAACTCCCCCGCAGCAGCGAAGCGTCATAACATTGCGTTGCTTACGGAAGAACGAAGGGTTACAGGGATATTCCCTGTGTTGTCGGTGTATGAGAACACGATCATTGCCAGTCTGGGGCGCTACCGAAATCGTGTGGGCTTGCTGGACGAGAAAAAGGGCCGCGAAGAGGCACGTGAGCAAACGCAGAAGTTTAGAACCAAAACGCCTTCAGTTAACACGCTGATTCGAAACCTGTCTGGCGGTAATCAACAGAAAGTTCTGCTAGCGCGCTGGTTGCTGACCGACCCGGAGATTCTGTTGCTGGATGAACCGACACGTGGAATCGATGTAGGGGCCAAGTTTGAGATTTACACCATTATTACGGAACTGGCTCGTCAGGGCAAAAGCATTATCATGATTAGCTCGGAGATGCCCGAACTGCTGGGTATGTCGGATCGCATTATGGTGATGAGCGAAGGGCGTCTCACTGGGATAGTGGACGGAGCCGAGGCAACTGAGCAGGATATTATGAGGCTGGCCGCGCAGCAGCGGATGGCTTAGTCAGGAGGGAAACAGATGAACACACAGATGATCAATCAAGTGAAACAATATGTAACACAGCGCGCCATTTTTATCGTACTGATCCTGCTCATTATTGGTATCGCGATTGCCGATCCGAATTTTCTGGCCTTCTCCACACTGCGGGACATCTTGCAGCAGTCCTCCACACGGGCCATTATTGCGCTCGGTGCAGCCTTTATCCTTGTCACGGGCGGGGTCGATCTGTCCGCTGGACGGGTGGTTGGTCTGACGGCGGTTGTATCGGCATCGATGCTGCAAATTGACGAGTATGCCAATCGCTTCTTCCCCGATCTGCCCCAGTTGTGGGTGGGTCTGCCGATCCTTGTCGGGATTACCGCGGGTCTATTCGTGGGATTGGTAAATGGACTCATTGTCGCCAAATTACATGTGCCACCTTTTATCGCAACGCTGGGTACGATGGTTGCTGTGTACGGACTCAACTCCATTTATTTTGATACGGAACCCAACCAGTCACAGCCGATCGGAGGATTGAGACCCGATTTTACCGTCATTGGCTCTGGATACATTGATCTGGGCGGAGGTTATTCCATCCCGTATATTGTCCTCATTGCGATTGCGGTGGCGTTAATCTGCTGGGTGATCTTTAACAAAACCCGGCTCGGCAAAAACATGTACGCGATTGGTGGCAACATTCAGGCGGCGCATGTATCCGGGATTCATGTGGCACGCAACCTGGTTGCCCTGTATGCCATTGCGGGTGCACTGTACGGTTTGGGTGGTGTGCTTGAGGCAGCACGCACAGGTGGAGCAACAAACAATTACGGTAACATGTATGAGTTGGATGCGATTGCCGCATGTGTTGTAGGCGGCGTATCAACGGCGGGAGGTATTGGAACGGTACCTGGGGTTATGGCGGGTGTGCTGATCTTCGGGGTCATTAACTATGGTCTGACGTTTATTGGTGTGAGCCCATACTGGCAGTTGATTATCAAAGGATTGATCATTGTTGCTGCGGTGGCTTTTGATATCCGTAAGTATATGGCGAAAAAATAAGATGAGCCTCAAGAGGTTACACCAGTCACTCCGATGACAGAACAACCTTCTGATCGCTGTTATCCCCAGATTTTTTTGATTCCCTTCTAAAGAAGTGAAAATCCGGGGATAGCCTATGCTTCCGATGCAGCTTTCTTTCAGAAAGCTTTTAGGCGAACGCTCCGCTTCTTCAGGTTATTTCTGTCCTCTACGTTATCGTGTAAATAATTTGTTCATCTTATATGGAAAAGCAGCAAAGAAGCCAGCTCTCGGGATATAGAGAGCTGGCTTTAATTGTTTAACCATTGACCATCCAATCGATAACGGGGATAACTGGTCCAATGATGCATAAGAGCAACATAAATCCGGCGACGTTATAAGATACACTTGTACCGAAATGCGCACGATATTTTTTGGCGATCAAGAAGGCTGGAATCCAGAAGAGGGCTGCTACTACAAAAGGAATGTGAAGTCCTTGAGTTCCGTTGCTATAAATAGGTATGTTTATTAAGTTTAAAAGATAATGACTGATCATAAAATTTGTTTTGCCCCATTGGAAGTTAAAGGCAAGACCCATCAATAGTACGAGTAGAGAGAGCGTTCCGGGGCCCAGTGGTTTTCGTTGTGTTGTCATGTAATATCCTCCATAACCAAGTATTTATCCTAAATTAATCCATTAATGTATTGTACCACAATAATGATCTATGCGAAGAGGAATTGTTTCACTTTTGTTGATTACAATTACATCATATGTCCTATTGCCTTCATAATTTATACATTCGTGCGAATTTGACGAGCCTCCACTAATCGACAACATCAGCTAATCATAATCGATATAATACATGTACATAAGTTGTTTGATGTGAGTTTTATGTCAAAGGGGGCGAGGCTGTTTGCTTAGTTACACGATGAAAATGGTGATATTCCCGCTAGGTTGTCTGCTTGTCATTCTGTCCTCTTATGTTCTCAGGCTTACCCCTAATATGGCAATAATGTCACTTTCGGCGACATTATTGGTAGCAAGTATTTATGGGGAGAGACGATATCCTGTGCTGCGAAAATTTCAGTGGGTTTTTCTCGGGATATTCCACTATTTCAGTGAACTGAACTGGTGCAACATGCTGTATTATATGCTCATTATTTCAATGATCCAGGACAAACCAAGGTTGGCACAGAGCTTGCCGATTTCGTTGCTGCTTATGCTGCAATATACGTTGATTCGGCTTTCGTATGTGCCTGTAGATACATATGCTTTGCTGGTTTCATTATTTGACCTGTTAACCTCGGTTGTTATCATTTTTTTGTATCATACCTTAATCAACAGTGAGGTCGAGAAGCGCAGGCTTCGGGAAAAGAATCGGTTCCTGACCCTGCATGATCCGCTTACCGGACTGTTGAATTACGAAGGTTACATGGAGATGTTACATAAGACAGTAGAAGAGCAACGGTCTTTTTTGCTTGTCCTTTTGAACGTCAATAACTTTAGCGGCTTTAAAAAAGATTCAGAAGATCCTTGGTGTACGGTGATCACAGGTACAGGCCAGATGATCAGCAATCATTTCACCGAGGCCTATGGCATATCCCGGTATGCAGGAGACCGATTTGCAGTCGTTTTGCCAGAGATACAGGATGTGGAAGAACGAATGTCGTCACTGTTATCCGTGCAGCTTCAAGGACTCCAGGTAAGCTACAGCATCTCCCTGTACCCGGAAATGTCGGATTCGTTGCAGCACTTTATGACGGTTGCTGAAGATAGGCTGCTTCAACAACAGCGTAGCAAATGGCTGAAAAATGAAGAAGAAGTATTTCGTTCCGAAAGACTAAGGGCTGTGGGTGAACTGGCCGCAGGTATGGCTCACGAAATTCGAAATCCGCTTACCGCAATTCGGGGATTCCTGCAGTTGTCACGTGGACAAGCGTTTAATATCGCGCCATGGTATGAAGTGATTATGGGTGAGGTGACAAGAGTAACCGATCTGACGGCTGAATTTTTGCAGTTTTCCAAACCACATGCGAATCACATGAAGCCTGAACATTTGGGTCTCTGCCTTGAACGAGTGATGTCTTTGACCGAGTCAGATGCGGCATCCCGAGGGCATCAAATTACGCTTGAAATGACTGATGAGCCAGTTGTAATCATCATGGATCGAGATAAAATTGTGCAGGTATTGATCAATCTGATTCGTAACGCTTTTGAAGCAATGACAGACCCTGGTGAGGTTCATATGGATTTGTTGCAGGACGGAGACGCAGTACTCATTTCAATTACAGATACAGGAAGCGGCATTCCGGAAAATTCGCTATCCACCATCTTTAATCCATTTTATACAACCAAAGAAGAAGGTACGGGACTTGGACTTGCACTCTGCCAGAAAATCGTTCAGGATCACAATGGTAAAATTACCGTCCATAGCGAAATGGGGGTGGGTTCCACCTTCACGCTTCATCTGCCAATGGAGACGTAAATCATATAACTTACCCAGAGATAGCAATTAAGTAGTCATTAGACAAAATAAAAAAACGCCGTATGGGTCCTGAAGAACCCCATGCGGCGTTTAATATTTCGATTAACCTAATGTGCGGAGACCACATCGGTTCAGATCAGACTATATTGGGTTGAACTAATCATTTACACGTAACGGAGAGGACAGAAAAAACTTGAAAAAGCGGAGCTGAAGGGGCTGTCCCATAAGTCATAAAAATGGCTAGGGACAGACCTGTTTTCA